>JAZUQW010000099.1:0-4040 GCA_045605905.1 Eubacteriales bacterium | reverse complement strand
TTTATAATATCATTTCATTAAAGGAATCAACAAATTGATTTGTAAAATAAAAAAATAATTTTAGCGCAATTGCACATTGTTCAAATTCACATCTACAAATATGCAACTTATAATTCACCCTTTATTTTACCCTTTATACGTTGATAAAACGACAAATTCGTTTTTATAATCTTTGCTAAAAAGCAGATAAAATCGTATTAAAACCTTTTATTCTTACACAAAAAACAAAAATAGTATTATTCAAATCCCTCCACCAGCTCCAAAAGAGCCTCGTTTCAAGAACGGGGCTTTTTTTCGTTTTAAGGATAATCGCCATCGTCCTTGCTGTGTAAAAATCTAAAAGTGGACTTATTGTAACTTAATCTTTTTTACCGCGGGAAATCAGAAAGAACTTGATATTATACTTAATTTGTGATAAAATAAAAATGCTATACAAATCGAATACTATGAGAATTGGGGTATTGTGTGAGGGGATAATTATCCCTTTTTTTGCCATACTTACCTTTATAGTATTTGGCAAAAGCGCAAGTTCCTGTTAGGTGATTATGGCTAATATCCCTTTCATCTTCGATTTGTGTAGCGACAATCGGGGTTTGCGTTTTTCGGTGCGTTAACTTCGGTTGACGCACTTTTTTATTAGAAGGAGAAAATGACAATGTGCGTTATTCGCAAAGGAGGAGGAACGAAATCCCTGTCCCCGCAAAAACAAAAATACGGAGGTATAATATGATTTATTGCAACAAATGCGGTGCGCAATGTGATGATAATTCAAGCTTTTGCAATATTTGCGGAGCGCAATTGCACAACTCACAAAACGCATCGGAACAATCCGAGGCAACAGCTTACCCCGACAGAAAAGGCCAAAAAATACAGGCAATACTTATTGATAAAAATGAAAAGCCTCTTGCGGTTTTAGGAACCTCTTACCTTGCTTCATTTTTGACAACCGGCAGCATTAAAGATACCTTTGCAGTTCTGACCGACAGACGGTACTATGTAAAGGGGACCGTTTTTTCCGGTCAAGGCAATGATATTGAACGTTGCGAAGAGGAAACCGTTATCAATCTTGAAGATATTACGGGCGTGCGTATGGTGCACAAAAGCTCGGTTTGGCTGTACTTTCTGATGTTTGCAATGCCAGTGGTTTTCATTGCCTATATGCTGTTTTGGAGCACTGATGCGACAAAAGAAATATGCACCTTCATTTTGGCTTGGGGATCAACAATAGCATCGTATTTTTTGTTCAAAAAGACCTTGTTGTGCGTTTGCTATGCCGGCGGATGTATAGGCATAAATATATACGCCTATGGAAAAGAAACCTCTCACAAATTTATGTGCAACATCGTTAAAGCAAAAGACAATGCCAGGTACAACGCCGGTTACAATATAGAAAACTAATTTCAATACAAAAAAGCAGGGCACCTTTTTTTGAAGGATGCCCTGCTTTTAAACTATTCTATTCCCGCATCTTTACGAAGTATTATGGCTGCATCAAGACTGTTTACGGTGCCGTCGCCGTTCACATCGGCGGCGGCAAGTTGTTCTTCGGCGAAAAGGGCAAGCCCTGCATCATACTTGAGTATCTGCGCCGCGTCAAGGCTGTCTGCCTCGCCGTCGCCGTTCACATCGCCTTGCATCGGCTTCTTTTCTAAACCTAAAACCTCTGCTATGGCGGCAGCATCTGCTATGGCGATATCCTCAAGACTGTCGATAATCCAACGGGCACCATCAAGCGTATCGTGAAATTCGTGCTCAATAAGCACAGGCGCCATACCGTAGCTTGCGGGCAATCTTAACTCGCCAAAGTTCCACTTTTGACGGCTCCAAGCATAAATGGCAGGCTGTACCGCCCTGTTGCTTTCAATGGGGCAAATTGCGTTAAGCCCCTTGACTATTGACAGTGCAAGCATTTTTGCCAACGGATAATCGGGGTGATAAAACACGCATGCTCCTTTACCGCCGCCCGCATTGCTGTGCAAAGCAATATAGATATCGCAGCCCAAATCGCGGGCGTCCTCGGGTCTGCCCGTGTAACTGCGGTCAGCGTTGTAAATATCGGTCAGTATGACCTCTACCCCTTGATATTTCTCAAGCTCTTTTACCAGTAACGGTGCAAGCTTATCCATCTGCTCTTTTTCGGTATACCCTTCGATGATATACTTTTTGTAATGGTTTGCGGGGGAAATATATATCCTGTATCCTCTATTTACCACTGTTTTCATCCCCTTTTTTGTCTACGTTATTTTTAAGTGTTTTTGCTACTTTAAGCAAAAACGCGGGCAACGGAACACCCATCGCATTTAAGTTTTCAAGTATACTTATGCACTCATTTGTTATAAGCCAAAAAATAAGCAACAGCATAAAAACAGGTCTAAAGCTTAAGCCCTCGCCTATCCCTGCGGAAAAATAATACACCGTATAATCCACACCTGCCGCCGCTATGACTGCGCAGATATAACCAAGCTTTTTCAATATCCCCTTAAGTCCCGTGCGTGAGCATACGGTGCCCGCCTGTTTGCTTTTAATAAGCCCTGTGCAATAATCCGCCGCCATAAGCACGCAAAGCACAGAGAACGGCAAAGCAAGCTTCTTTATAACAGCCGCAATTACCGCAAGCGCAGAGACAAGTATGCTTTTTAACGATTCTGTTTTCATTACACGCTCCTCCTTACGCCAATGTCTTGGGAATAAAGCTTTGATACATCAGCTCAAACAGCCCTTCTGTTCCATCATTTTTTCTTATACAGGGAACGTAGCTTCTTTTCAACGCGCCCTTTGCGCTGTATATCTGCAAATAGTACATATCGCCGTCAAAAGGATTAAGGGGAGAGCCGTTGTCGTTTATGGCAGCTATATACAAGGGCCTGTCACTTTTAAACGCGGCATCGGAAAACGCACTTAAGTCTCGCGCGCCGATTATTGTTATGATGCTGTCCTTATAAGTATATTCACGCAGTGAAAGACCTGGGAAATATAAAACCGTATTCGTCTTGTCACCGTGGGTCGCGCCGAACCTGTTGTTCGCCGTAAATACGCTAAAGCCCCGCCCCGCCGAATCCACGGATCCGAAAAAGCTGTTTTGCCCCATAGCCGCAAGCCTTGCTCCCCATACCACCTTATCGGTAGAGCTTACACAATAGTCCGTGGGAAAATAATACTTCTTTTCACAGCTTATACAGTCCAACGTTGTGTATCCCGTGGGCAATCCGTCGGCAGATAGCATAAGCGCCCGTCTGCGATACCTCATAGTTTATGCCCACTTCCTTCCTATACATCTGCCGTATAAAATATTAAATTCCCATACCTCCCCATTGGTGGCCTCGGCAGGGTCAGGCCCGATGTAGTCAGTAAGTCCATTAAAGCTTATGCTTATTTCGCCATCGGCAGCAGTGGTTAACATAATGCTTGAATCCGTTGCGAGAGGCGCATCGCAAACAAAGCATACCGTGGTTACATCCTCCAATAAATAGTCTTTTCGGTCGCTTATCTCCTCTGTGGCGCCCACGCTTCTTATTAGCTGACGAGTGGGCGCCTTTTGCATAAACATATAATCTGTTTCTGCCTTGGTATAAACGTCCTCGGCCTTGCAATAAAGGTCCGCGCCGCCCCAAACCGCATCGTAATCCTCATCGCTTTGCTTTATCAACAGGTCGCCCTCTTCGCCGCCTGTAGGAAAACGCCCGTCTACCATTTGGCACAGCACCTCGTACTGATTTTGCCCGATACTGCCCTCTCCCTGGGCTTCGTCGGTAACTGCGGCTTTGCACACCACGGTGGCAGAGGTGCTTGTTTTTATCGCCGCCGACACAACGCCTATCTTAACATAGGATGTGCCGTAAAGCACGGGCACACCACAGCTATCCCCAACTATCTCTGCATAATATGCGGCGCCGTTAGAACATACAAACACTGCTGTTTTAGTGCCTGCATCGTCCCACTCGCTGTCAAAAACAAAGGACGCCTTAATATCGCTGTTGCCGCAAACGATAAAAGCATCCTCGGAGGTAGTGGCTATTTTTTCTTTTACGGTAATAGTAATG
>JAZUQW010000098.1:0-7762 GCA_045605905.1 Eubacteriales bacterium | reverse complement strand
TGCAAACGACTTTATTATAGGCGACGGCGCTGAAGTTGAAATCGTTGCGGGTTGCGGCATTTGCAACAGTGGCGGTTGCGGTAGCAGTCACAGCGGCATACACACCTTTAGGATAGGTGAAAACTGCAAGGTTAAATATGTAGAGAAGCATTATGGTGAAGGTAGCGGTGAAGCGATAATGAACCCCTCTACTGTTATAATGCTTGGCAAAGGCTCTATTTTTGATATGGAGTCTTCCCAAATCAAAGGCATTAGCTCTACAGTGCGTAATACCGTCGCGTATTTGGCTGAAGAGTCAAGGATGAACGTTTCGGAACGACTTGTTACCCACGGTAATCAAGTGGCAAAATCCGATATGGAAGTTTTTCTTAACGGCAAGGGCAGTAGCTTACAGATAGTTTCCCGCTCTGTTGCGCAGGAAAAATCATCTCAAATGTTCCATCCCAAGGCAGTGGGCAACACCGCTTGCAACGCCCATATTCAATGCGATGCCATTATAATGGACGAAGCGGCTGTGGGTAGTATACCCGAAATACAGGCAAACAGTGCCGAGGCTTCTATAGTACACGAAGCCGCTATAGGAAGAATCAATAACGAACAACTTTTAAAGCTTCAAAGCTTGGGGCTTACCGCTGAAGAAGCAGAGGCGGTAATTATTGAAGGCTTCTTAAGTTAACAGAAAGAGGGTTTTGTAATGACAGCAAAATTTGAAATAAAAGGAATGCACTGCGCTTCTTGCTCCGCAATAGTTGAAAAGACCATGAAGGAGCTTGACGGAGTTAAGTCTGCATCGGTATCTTTGCTTTTAAATACCGCAGAGGTTGAGTACGATGAAGACGTAATAAGCCCCAAACAAATAGCAAAGGCCGTTAAAGCGGCAGGTTTCCCTACTTCTGTAAAAAAAAAGTAGCTGACGGTTACCAAGAAAAAGATAAGGACGGCTTGCGCATTGCGCTGTCTTTTATATTTCTTATACCTCTTTGGTATATAGCTATGGCTCATCATATGGGCTTCCCCCTGCCCGCTTTTGCGGAGAAGCATTTGGTCAACGGTGCTTTGCAGGGGGCCTTTTTGTTGCCTATTTTAGTTCTTTGCTACCGTATGCCCATAAACGGATGGCGCGCCATTTTCAGATTAAGACCCGATATGGACAGCTTAGTAGCGACCGGTGTTACCGCATCGCTCATCTACAGCGTTATTAGTTTGATACGCAACGAAGGCGCATATTACTTTGAAGCAGCAGGTATGATATTATGTCTTATTTCCTTGGGTAAGTATATAGAGGCGCGAGCAAAGCGCCGCACTGCATCTGCGGTTGAAAAAATAATATGCCTTGCGGTGCCTGAAGCAACAGTACTTCGGGACGAAAAAGAGTTGCGTGTCTCCACCGAAGAGCTTGTAGTTGGTGATAGGGTTATCATAGCGGAAGGTGAGCGCTGTGCGGTGGATGGTATTGTTATAGACGGCGGCGGCACTTTTGACGAAAGCGCAGTGACCGGCGAAAGTCTGCCTGCAGACAAGCTTATGGGCGACACCGTGATAAGCGGAAGCGTAAATATGGCAGGTAGAGTAATTGTACGTGCAGAGCGTGTAGGCGATGATACAACCGTAAATCGAATAATTAAACTGATGGAACACGCCGCCGCGGCGAAGGCACCTATTGCCAGAATCGCGGATAAAGTAAGCAGTATATTTGTGCCCGGAGTTATGAGCCTTGCGGTAATAACAGCAATTATATGGCTGTTTTTAGGGAACAGCTCTGCGGCATTTACCCACGGAGTATCTGTTTTGGTTATCTCCTGTCCTTGTGCGTTAGGACTTGCGACCCCCTCGGCAATAACCGTAGGACTTGGTAACGCGGCAGAAAAAGGCATATTGTTTAAGGACGCGGCAGCCTTGGAATGTGCCGGCAAAATTAACAGTCTGGCACTTGATAAGACCGGCACCATAACCACGGGCACCCCAGAACTTACAGACACCGTCGGCAACATAAAAGCCATAGCTTTAGCTGTTGAAAAGCTTAGCCCCCATCCCGTTGCCAAAGCGATTTGCAACGCATATAAGGGGGAAAAGGTTTTAGAGGCAACAGACTTTAAGAGCTATGCAGGCAAGGGTGTTTCCGCAGTTGTGGAAGGTAAAACCGTCTATGCCGGCAACAGACGTTTTATGAAAGAACAAGGCATAAGCCTTGATAGCTTTGAAGCAGATGCGGACAGGCTTGAGGAGCAAGGCAAAACCCTGCTGATATTTGGTTGCGAGGGGATATGTTTAGGGTTGGCTGCCGTATCCGACAGTCTGCGCAGCGATACCGTGGAGACTATTGCGCGCCTTAAAGCTTGGGGTATAAAGCCTATAATGCTTACGGGCGATAACAAAAAAGCTGCCGCATATATGGCTGAAGCAGCAGGAATCAAAGAGTATTACGGCGAATTGTTGCCGCAAGACAAAGTTGCCCACATGGAAAAGCATGCGTCTGACGGCAAAATTACGGCTATGGTCGGAGACGGTGTTAACGACGCACCTGCCCTTGCTACGGCGGCGTTGGGGATATCCGTTATGGGCAGTAGTGATATAGCCGCCGATGCATCGGACGTGGTGCTGATGGAAGCGGGCATAAACCGTGTTGCGGAAAGCGTACGCATAGGTAAAAAGACACTTCGGGTAATAAAGCAAAACCTGTTTTGGGCATTGATATACAACGTTGTCTTAATACCTGTTGCGGCAGGTGCCTTTGCCGCTTTTGGTTTGGTAATAACACCGTCTATATCCGCCGCCGCTATGAGTATGAGCTCTTTAACAGTAGTTGGCAACGCTTTACGTCTTAAACTTTTATTAAAAAAATAAAGAGGTAACAACGATGAACAATACACGCAACTACGGTATTGATTTACTAAAAGTTTTATCTATGTTTGGTATTTTGTGCATGCACCTCACAAACAGAGGCGGCACTTGGGGCGATGGCACAGATACTGCAACAACTACCATAGTGCTTAAATACGTAAGTTCATTTTTCAGTTGCTCGGTAAATATATTTGCGATGATAACCGGGTATTTAAACATAAAAAAGACACATACCAAATATGCAGGGCTTATAAATCTATTATTTACGGTTGTATTTTGGTGTGGGCTGTTAACGGGTATAGCATATATTTTCGTGCCGCAATATTTAAACGAACTTTCAATAATCAAATGCTTATCTCCATTTAGCTCGGAGACTTATTGGTACTTTAACTGTTATATTATTTTATTTATATTTATACCGTTTTTAAATCGGTTAGTGTTATCGGTAAGCAAAAAACAATTTAGGTTTTTGTTGACAGTCCTTTTTGTAATGATCTGTTGCGTATCTACTGTAGTAAGAACAGACCTTTTCGCTGTTTCCGGTGGCTACAGCTCCCTTTGGCTTATTGTATGTTATTTGGCGGGAGCATACATAAGGCTTTATGTAAACGAAAACACAGTATCGGCTAAAACCCGTGTAATTTGCATACTCGTACCGCTCATTAATACGGCAATCATCATGGTTGCTTACGTGTTGGCTAACAGACTGTTTGGCGCCCCTATTGGATACAACTTATTAGTATCTTATACTTCGCCGTTGCCTGTAGTAAACGCCGTTATGCTTATTGTATTATTTTCCGGAATAAAAACTAAAAGCAAGCTTTTGCAAGCTGCATTTACCTCTGCAAGCAAAGCGTCGTTTTCTGTCTATATAGCCCATGGCCATGATATTGTTTTCATGAGCATTCTGGGCGGCGCGTTTGTTTTTTTAAATGCTTACAACCCTATTACCGCTTTGTTTGTTTGGTTAGGATGGGCTTTTGCCATATATTTGGTTATATGGATAATCGATATGATACGGGCGGTATTATTCAAATTGACGAAATTAGACCTTTTGTGTGACAAAATCGGCGGATTGATAGACAGATTTTCAGGTATTAACAAAGCATAAAAAATCGGGGCTTACGCCCCGATTTTTTACTTTAATTTACTATTCTGTTTTCTCCTTGGAAAGCATAAGGTTTGCAAGAATACCAAGGATAAGGGACACTGCGGTGGTGGTAAGAGTTATATTTCCAAATGTCAGAGACAATCCGCCAATGCCGGTGATAAGTATAACGCTTACTACAAAAAGATTTTTGTTTTCTTCAAGATTTACGTTCTTTATCATCTTAAGACCGCTTACCGCAATGAAGCCGTAAAGTGCCATACAAACGCCACCCATTACACAGGAAGGAATGGAGTTAACAAAGGCAACAAAAGGAGTAAAGAAGGAGATAAGTATTGCCATTATTGCAGCGCCGAGTATGCTGTAAACAGAAGCGTTTTTGGTAATTGCCACACAGCCAACGCTTTCACCGTAGGTAGTGTTAGGGCAACCGCCAAAGAATGCGCCCGCCATAGAGCCTACACCGTCGCCAAGGAGTGTTCTGTGAAGACCGGGCTCCTCAAGAAGGTCTGTTTCGATGATAGAAGAAAGGTTTTTGTGGTCTGCAATATGTTCCGCAAATACAACGAATGCAACAGGAATATAAGCAACAGCAACGGTACCTATGTAAGAAGCTGTAAGCTTATCGAAGGCGCCGAAGGCAGTAAAGAAGGTGAAATCGGGCACTTCGAACACACCGATATTGTTAAAGCTACTGAAGTTAATTATCTTAAGTGCTTCACAATCGATGGCGCTGCCTATAAGATAGAATACAGTTGCTAAAATGTAACCGGAGAGGATACCAATAATAAAGGGGACAAGCTTAAACATCTTTTTGCCGTATGTAGAGCAAAGCATTGTTACAGCAAGAGTTACAAGACCGCATATTATCGCAACATAGATAGAACCGGGCGTGCTTGTAAAGCCATTATGCTTGGCTGTATCCTTGTCCTTTGTAGCGGTAACACCTTGTACTGCGTTTCCGTCATTATCCAATGGGGTCAATATTTGGGCCTTAAGTAAAAGCGTTTCAGCTTCTTCTGCAGTTGCTTCTGCCATTACTTTGTTACCGTCATCGTCAAACAACAATCTGCCGTCTTCGTCTGTCTTTTGATAAGATACCTTACCGTCCGCCGTTTTTTCAAAAACAACATTGTCGTCTGCATCATAAAAAGTTTCCTTGCCGTCAGCATCCACGGTCATATTATAAGAAACAGCTATTTCGTAAGCGTCTTCGTCTTGAACCAAGTTGTAATTAACCTTGGTAAGGTCACCTATGGCGTTTCCGGCAAGGGAAAGACCGATTATTGCAACGGTGGGGCCTATAACTACTGCGGGCATAAGTTTATTTATCCAGTTAACGCCTGCGGCTTTAACAACAGCAGCAATGATAACATAAACGAAACCTGCAAACACTGCGCCGATGATTAAGCCTAAATAACCAAGTGCAACGGTGGTTGCTCCTGCAAAAGCGGCTATCATAGAATTTATGAACGCAAAAGAAGAGCCAAGAAAAACAGGGCTTTTAAACTTTGTAAACAACTGATATACAATTGTACCTACGCCTGCACCAAACAGTGCGGCAGCCGAGCTCATATCATTGCCAACAATTATGGGCACTACCAATGTAGCTGCCATTATTGACAGCAACTGCTGAAGGGAGAAAACCAAAAGTGCGGGTAGCTTGGGTTTGTCTTTGACGCCATAAATCATTTTCATATAACTTACCTCCGTTATTTTTATATCCTCCGCCAATGTGACGGCTATGGCCTATCATAAGCTGCTTTATATTACATAAATGCTCTCTTCAAAAAGAAATAAAGGTCCCGTCAAAATCGACAAGACCTTACAGTTAACCTAAATTATACGCCGCCTTGCCGATCTCTATGTATCGAAATAAAGATGCGTTTTTATAAGAATACCACAATATATTCGATTTGTCTATACTTTTTTGTATAAAAAGCACAATTTATTTGTGAAACAAGCGGTTAGTTTGATATGTAGGCTCGCAAGTAAGATTTATGCCAAGCTTTCTGTAGATATCTTCGTCCACTTGTGACAAAATCACCGTTGAATGCGCCTCTGCGCCCTTGAGAAGGTGCAGACATTGAGAAGCTTGCCTTGACACCTCGTCTTGATTTGCGCTTATGGTAAGGGCGATAAGCAACTCATCTGTATGAAGCAAAGGATTTTTGTTACCCAACACCTCTACCTTTAAATTTTGAATAGGCTCGATAACCTCGGGCTTTATCAAAAGCTTTTCTCTATCTATACCGCCTGCCGCTTTTACAGCGTTGAGAAGGGCGGCAGAAGCGGCACCCAAAAGCTCGGAAGTTTTGCCGGTAACCATCTTACCGTTGGCAAGTTTTATGGCAACTGCGGGCTGTCCCCCTGTTTCAGCAGAGCGCTGCAGAGCTATGGGCACTACCTCCCTATCGTTAACCGTTATGCCCGCTTGGCGCATAATAAGCTCTATCTTTTGTATGGAGTTTCCGTTATCTCTCCCCTTTTTCTTATCGCAAAGGGCGGCAAAGTAACGACGTACTATCTCTTCTTTGGCGGCGGCACGTACTGCCACATCATCCTCAATACAATATCCCGCCATATTAACGCCCATATCTGTGGGAGATTTATAAGGGCTTATGCCCTCGATATCCTCAAAAATTGCGTTAAGTACGGGAAAAACCTCAACATCTCTATTATAGTTAACGGCGGTAACACCGTAAGCTTCCAAATGGAATGGGTCAATCATATTAACATCGTCAAGGTCTGCAGTTGCCGCCTCGTATGCCAAGTTAACAGGATGCTTAAGAGGCAGATTCCAAATAGGAAAAGTTTCAAACTTTGCGTAGCCCGCTTTAACACCCCGTTTATACTCGTGATAAAGCTGGGAAAGGCAAGTTGCCATTTTGCCGCTACCGGGACCCGGAGCAGTTACAACTACCAAGGGGCGGGATGTTTCTATATAATCATTTTTACCGAAGCCTTCCTCGCTGACTATATGCGAAACAGCAACAGGGTAACCCTCTATGGGATAATGCAGATATACCTTTACACCAAGCTGTTTCATACGCTTTTCAAAGGCATCAGCCGCAGGCTGACGAGCATACTTGGATATAACAACACTGCCCACAAACAAATCCATATCCCTAAAGGTATCGATAAGTCGAAGTACATCTGCATCATAGCTTATACCGATATCGGAACGTATCTTGCTTTTTTCTATATCATCCGCGCTGATAACAATAACGACCTCAACATCTGAAGATATATTGCGCAGCATTTGAATCTTTGCATCCGGCACAAAGCCCGGTAACACTCTGGAGGCGTGATAATCATCAAAAAGCTTGCCGCCAAACTCTAAATAAAGTTTACCGCCAAACTCATGTATGCGCTTTGTAATATGCTCCGACTGTTTTTTTATATACAGCTCATTATTAAAGCCTGAACCGGACATATATAAAACCCCCAAAATCTCATTATACTTACCGAAACAGTTTATCACGTACAGCAAACTTTTTCAAGGGCTTTTTTCTATTTTTTGCAGTTTTTTAACGTAACAAAGATATATGTGTCGATGTTGACAAGGGAAAAATGTTGTATATAATAGTAGTGTAGTAAAAAAACGGAGGCTGTTTATGTTTATGCTGAAGTACAAGACCGCAATCAGAAACACCGTTTATATTATAGTCGGCTGTTTAATCTATGCAGTGGGAATAGGTCTTTTTTTGGACCCTAACGGACTTACTCCCGCCGGCGTTGCCGGACTTGCCATTGTTATCAATCACTTGCTTGACATCTGTTTTAACATCAGCAATCTGGAAACCGGTACCG
>JAZUQW010000097.1:0-10504 GCA_045605905.1 Eubacteriales bacterium | reverse complement strand
GTTTCCGATGGATACGCTCGCAATTTTTTGTTTCCTAAAAAGCTTGCTATGGAAGCAAACGCAAAAATTATGAATGAACTTAAGAATAAAAACGAAGCTGAAATGTACAAAAAGGCTGAAGATAAAAAAGCAGCTCTTGCGCTTTCAGAAAAAATTAAAGATATTGTTGTAAAATTTAAATCCACAGGTGGTTCTGACGGAAAGCTTTATGGCGCAGTGACCGCCAAAGATATATCTGATAAGCTTTTATCTGATTTTGGTATTAATGTTGATAAGAGAAAAATTGTTATATCTGACAACATAAAGACCGTGGGCGAATACATATTAGATGTAAAGCTTTACCCTGAAATAAGCGCAAAGCTTAAGGTCATTGTTGAAGCTTAAGCAACCTCCCTATTAAAGAAAGGGTGTCGAAAATAAGCGACACATAATGGTAAAGCTATGGCAGATAATCTTACTATACGTCAAATGCCCTACTCCCTCGAAGCGGAGCAGGCGCTTTTGGGTGCCATAATTTCAGATGCTGAAAAACTAAATGAAGTACCGTTTTTAAAAACAGGGGATTTTTACCTGTCTCAACATCAGACAATATATTCTATTTTGGCAGATATGTATCGTCAAAGCAAGCGTATCGATATGGTAACTTTGCTTGACGAGCTTGGAAAAACTGAAGCCTTAAAGGGTACAGATTTAGTTAAATATATCAAACTGTTAGTAGAGTCGGCAGCTTTTTCATCAAATGTTGAAGAGCACGGCAAAATCATACGCGACAAGGCAGTGCTTCGCACTCTTATAGATGTGTCTCAAAATATTACTGAAGATGCATACGCCGCTTCGGAGGATGTGGACACTATCATCGGTAATGCCGAACAGCGCATTTATGATATATCCAACAGCAAGTATACCGAAGGATTTTCCCATATCTCTGAGGCGATAAAAGAAGATTTAGACATTCTGGACCGCCGTGTTAATGACCCCGAAAGTCTTATGGGTGTTTCGTCTCATTATAAAGAGCTGGATAATATTTTACGACTTGGTAAGGGCGATCTAATCATTGTAGGCGGCAGACCCGGTATGGGCAAGACCACATTTGCTATGAATATCGGTACTAATGTGGCAAAAACGCCTCTTAAAGATGGCACAATGCCTGAAGTTGTCGTTTTCTCTTTGGAAATGACAAAACA
Source organism: Eubacteriales bacterium (assembly GCA_045605905.1). Classification (GTDB taxonomy): domain Bacteria; phylum Bacillota; class Clostridia; order Oscillospirales; family CAG-382; genus SIG636. The sequence continues at coordinate 9,320 of JAZUQW010000097.1, read as the reverse complement.
ACAGTTGGCAGAACGTATCCTTTCTTCAGAAGCATTGGTTGACAGCAACTCTCTTATGAAGGGTAGCATAACTACGGATATGTGGAAGAAGCTGGCAGATGCGGCAGGCAGGCTTTCAAAAACACAGTTGTTGCTTGACGAAAGCTCTAATATAACAGTAACAGAGATGAAGGCAAAACTTCGCAGGCTTAAGAATCTTGGGCTCGTGATAATTGATTACTTACAGCTTATGCATTCCGAAAGGCATACTGATAACCGCGTGCTTGAAATCGGTAATATTACCCGCGATCTTAAGCTTATGGCAAAGGATTTGGGTGTTCCTGTTATACTCTGCTCGCAGTTACGCAGAGAGTCAAGCGCCACTTCAAAGCCGGGCGAACGTATGCCGCAAATTTCTGATTTGCGTGATTCCGGCGCTATCGAGCAGGACGCTGACGCTGTTATATTGTTGCACCGCGACGATTATTACGGCGCAAATGACAGCGACGGCGGAATACCCGTTGCCAAAGCGATAGTTGCAAAAAACAGACACGGTGCCCCCGGTACTGTAAGTCTTTCTTGGTATGGTTCTTACTTCAAGTTTGTTTCCGTTGAAACCAGATATGAAGATAAATAATGGACAAAATTATAAAATTTGAAAAAAATACGGCAGAGTATATAAAAGGCTTTAATATTCAGCTAAACAATAAAAAAATTGTGGTTGCTTTGTCTGGCGGCGCTGATTCAGTCGCGTTGTTGTTGTCGCTTTTGGCGTTAAGCGGGCGATTTGGTTATGAACTTTCGGCGCTTCACGTAAACCACGGTATTCGAGGCGCGGAGGCTGACAATGATGAAAAATTTTGTGTTGAGCTTTGTGGGGCAAAGGGGATAGATATAAGGGTTTTTCATGCAGATATTCCCACTCTGGCGGCTGAACAGAAAATCAGCCTTGAGACCTGCGGCAGGGATTATAGATACAGTGCTTTGTACAAGCATTGTATGGAGGAAAGTATAGATTATATAGCAACCGCTCATAATGCCAATGATAACGCAGAAACTGTCTTGTATAATCTTTTAAGGGGCAGTGGAACAGACGGCCTTTGCGGTATACCAAAAATGCGCGATAACATAATCAGACCTTTATTGGGCACCGAGAGAAGTGACATAGAAGCATATCTTGGCGCATTGGGTCAAGAATATGTAACCGATGGCACTAACAGCGATAATAGTTATACACGTAATTATATTCGCAACGTCATTTTGCCCGCTTGCAAAAATGTTAATGTCGATGCAGTCGGCGCAATAAATCGCGCTTCCGCAGCAGTGGAGGATGATTGTGCGCTAATTAATTTAATATCAGCTGAAACAAAACGTGATATTGATTTGCGCAGTCTGCCGACTGCTTTGCAAAATAGACTTATTAAAAGTGAGTATAAAAAGCTTTTTGCAGGCAGCTTGGAAAGTGCCCATATAAATGCAATTAAAAACGCATTATGCAGTACAGAAACAAAGTATATTTCATTGCCAAACAATGTTAGAGCTGTGGTGTGTAGTGGTAAATTGCATTTTATTAAAGATGGCTCTGCATCGTTTTTAACAGAAACAATACTCCATGAAGGTGAAAATCTTTTAGACGATGGCGGTGTGCGCGTATTTATTGGTACACACGGAGATGAAGGTGTTTCGATAAAGAAATCCGCAATTTGCGGCAATCTTTATGTGCGTTCCAGACAGCAGGGCGACAAGGTAAAGGTGCGTAAAACTAATCGCAGTATAAAAAAATGCTTTATAGATAGAAAAATTCCGTCATTAATTAGAGATAAGGTGCCTATTGTATGCGATGATAAGGGCATAATATATGTACCGTATATCGGTGTAGCCGATAGGGTGTATCCAAAACCGGATGACGAGATTATACGTATAAATGTTATAATGGATGAAAGGTTTGGTTTTTAGATGATGAAGAAAAGTAAAAATGTCTTCTTATGGGTTGCGATATTCGCAATAGTTATTTTTGCTGCAACCTATATGTTTGACACTTCGGGAGAAGAGCTCGTTTACAGCGATGTAATAGGTATAATAGAAGATGGCCAGTCTGATGACGGTGTGAAGGTTGAGCAGGTGATCATTAACGAAAGCGGCAACCTTGTTATAGAATATGAAAATGATACGTACATTGAGTATCCGCTTAAGGATTGGGGTGTTTTTTACGAGGATGTAAAACCTGCCCTTGAAGAAAACGGTATAAAATACGATATAGAAACTCCGACTACATTACCTTGGTGGTTCCCCGTGCTTGCTTACGGCGGCATAATCGTGTTGCTTGTAGTCCTGTGGCGTAGCTTTATTTCTCGCGCTTCTTCCAAGGATGGACTTGGTGGCGGCGGTGGCTTTGGCGGAAGAATGAATTCCTTCGCAAAGGCAAAAACAAAGCTTGGCTCTGACGAAAAGAATAAGGTGTTCTTTAAGGATGTTGCAGGTGCCGACGAAGAAAAAGAAGAGCTTAAAGAAATTGTGGATTTTCTTAAAAATCCCGAAAAATATACAGCCTTGGGCGCACGTATTCCCAAGGGTGTGCTTCTTGTCGGTGCCCCCGGCACAGGTAAGACTCTTCTTGCAAAAGCAGTTGCTGGCGAGGCCGGCGTGCCTTTTTATTCCATAAGCGGCTCTGATTTTGTAGAAATGTATGTTGGCTTGGGCGCATCACGCGTAAGAGACTTGTTTGAAACGGCAAAAAAGACTACCCCCGCTATTATTTTTATAGACGAAATCGATGCTGTGGGCAGACACAGAGGCGCGGGTTGGGGTGGCGGCCATGACGAAAGAGAGCAGACCCTTAACCAATTGCTTGTTGAAATGGATGGCTTCGGCGGAAATGCCGAGCTTATTATAATGGCTGCTACAAACCGACCTGATATTCTCGACCCTGCGCTCCTCCGTCCAGGTAGGTTTGACAGACAAATAACCATTAATTATCCCGATCTTAAAGGTAGGGTAGAGATATTAAAGGTACACGCAAGAAATAAGCAGTTTGAAAAAGATGTAAGCTTTGATAATCTTGCAAAGAGCACTGTTGGCTTTACCGGTGCCGATCTTGCCAATTTGCTTAATGAAGCAGCGCTTCTTGCAGCCAGAAAAGACAGAAAATTTATAGGTAATGACGAGCTTGAAGAAGCTATGCTCAAGGTAATTGTTGGTCCTAAAAAGACGTCTCGCGTTATTAAAGAGAGCGATAAAAAGAAAACCGCATATCACGAAGCAGGTCACGCAGTTGTGGGTCATTTCCTCCCCACTCAGGACCCTGTGCGTCAAATCTCCATTGTTCCCAGCGGCAGAGCACTTGGCTATACCCTTGCGGTGCCCGAAGAGGATAAGTATTCCGTATATAAAACTGAAATGCAAGAAAACATCGCTATGCTGTTAGGTGGCAGAGTTGCAGAAAAGCTAATTCTTGGTGATATTTCAGGTGGTGCTTCCAATGATATTCAGCGCGCCACGGAAATTGCCCGTAAGATGGTTACCCAGCTTGGTATGAGTGAAAAATTAGGTCCCATCGTATTCGGCACAGGCAACGATGAAGTCTTTTTAGGCAAAGATTTTTCTAACACGAGGAATTATTCCGAAAATATTGCAGCAAAGATCGACGAAGAAATACACTCTATTATTTCCAAAGGCTACGCCACAGCAGAACAGATAATTACAGAGCATATGAACGAAATGCATTTCATTGCAGACTATCTCGTTGCAAATGAGGTTATGGATGGCGAGCAGTTCCTTGCGGTATTTGACGGAGAGCCCAGCTTTGAAAAGCTTGATGCTATGAAATCCGGTAAGGCAAAGCTTATTATTTCCGACGAAAACGGCGATGATCTCGTAGAGGGTGATGAATAATGTGTGAAGGTATATATTTTAGTGGATATATATCTGTATATACAGCAATAATCGCCGGAAACAGGAAGGTGTATAAAGTATTGCTTGACAGAGAACGCTTTGATAAAGTTATGAAAAGCAAGTATCATTTTCCGGAAAAAAAGCAATATTCTCTGTTAAAAAAACAATGTGACCGTTTGCACATTCCTACGTCTTTTGTGAAAGAGCAAGATTATCCGCAAGCATTTGGCGGCGAAAGTGGTGGCATAGCTGCGTTAGTAGGGGAAAGGACATATAGCACTTTGGAAGAGCTATTGTCCGTTAAAAAACCGTTTTTGTGTGCTATAGACGGCATAGAAGACCCGTATAATTTTGGGCAGGTTTTGCGTTCCTTTTATGCATCCGGCGTTGACGGTGTTATTGTTCCAAAGCGTAACTTTTTTACGGCATCTGCCGTAGTTGCGCGGGCATCCGCAGGAGCATCGGAGCTTCTTAAGGTTGCGGTAAGCGACGACATGGAAGGCTTTTGCACAATTGCAAAGGAAAAAGGCGTTAACCTTATTGCGACAGCTGCAGAAAAAGGCGCGAAAGATCTGTTTAAAACCGAGTTTAAACGCCCCCTTTGTGTTTTTCTCGGCGGCGAACGCAGAGGTATATCCAAAAAGCTTATGGAGCTTTGTGATGTTACGGTTGAGATAACGTATCCCCGTACTTCGGCAATGGCGTTGTCTGCTTCCTCCGCTGCGGCTGTTGTTGCTTTTGAAATCGGCAGAAGGATTAATTAAAGTAGACCGACGGTACCTCTCCAATGATTATGCTTTCGCATAGGATAACATCAAATTTTGTTTGAAAAGTTGTGCTTCCAAACGGATACGCAGCTTTAAAGCTTACGGTAAATTCAAGACCGACGCTATGTATAGTGTGGTTAATCCCCACGGATTTAAATTCATTGACCGTGTCGCAGGCAAGTGTTGTCAGCGGCACGGTTTGTATTTTTATATGTGGACCTCGCCCTGAAAACAGTTTACTGCCGCATATATTACCAATAGGAACCTTAAAACCCGCGGCTTCCATCTCCGCAATCGATTTTAATATTTCTTGCTCCAAACCGCTTTGCAAGGCTCCCAGTTTCCCTCCGTCAAGCCGTAAAGCGCACAGTTTGCCCTGATTATTATATTCGTGATGCACTATTGACGAAAACAAATCACCGCGTTCTGTTATGTATCGGTTAATGCGTTTATTGACATTCGTGTATACTGTGTTTTTTAGTACAGTTTCTCCGTATTCATCCAACGATTTATTCAGTCTTACCGAATAAAAAACTACAACCAATATAAGCACAAAAAGAAATATAAGCTTTTTTTGTTTTTTTCTCATAATCCAAAATCCCCCATATAAGTTTATGCCTTTAAACCGTTGACAAGTTCAAAAAAATAAACTATAATAACTACGAATATTGTCAAAAGAGGTGTTTTTACAATGAGTGACAAAAAATTGTTGCTTGGTAACGCGGCTGTTGCCCGCGGTCTGTATGAAGCAGGCTGCCGTTATGTATCCAGCTACCCCGGCACGCCCTCTACTGAGATAACTGAATTTGCCGCCCAATACGACGAGATATATGCCGAATGGGCTCCCAATGAAAAAGTAGCTTTCGAAACCGCGTTAGGTGCCGCAATAGCAGGCGCGCGTTCTTTTACTGCTATGAAGCACGTTGGTCTTAACGTTGCCGCGGACCCTTTGTTTACCGCTTCATATACGGGCGTTAATGGTGGTTTTGTGGTTGCTGTTGCAGATGACCCTGCAATGCATTCCTCTCAAAATGAGCAGGATTCCCGCCATTATGCAATCGCGGCAAAGCTTCCTATGCTTGAGCCTTCCGATTCTACAGAGTGCTTGGAGTTTACAAAGGCAGCTTTCGAGCTTTCTGAAAAGTTTGATACGCCGGTTATTTTAAGACTTTGCACTCGTGTTGCCCATTCTCAAAGTATAACCGATTTGTCCGACAGGCAGGATGTGCCTATGAAGGATTATGTTAAAAATCCTGCAAAATTTATTATGAATCCCGGCAACGCCGTTAAGCGTCATCCTGTTGTTGAACAACGCAGCATTGATATTGCCGATTATGCGGCAAGCTCTCCTCTTAACCGTGTAGAGTGGGGAAGCAAGGCTATTGGTATTGTGGCATCAGGCGCTTCTTATCTCTATGCAAAGGAGGTTTTTGGTGATAATGCATCTTACCTTAAGCTTGGTATTGTAAATCCGATTAATGCGGATATGGTTAAGAGTTTTGCTGCACAGGTTGAAAAGCTTTATGTTATAGAAGAGCTTGACCCTGTTATAGAAAACTTCTGTAAAGCTAACGGTATCGATTGTATCGGTAAATCCGCACTTCCCATATGCGGTGAGTTTTCTCAAGAGCTTGTTGCAAAGCTTTTGACCGGTAAAGAAAACGCCTACAACAGCTACGACGGTAATGTACCTGTTAGACCTCCTGTAATGTGTCCCGGATGCCCTCACAGAGGCTTGTTTTATGTACTTAAAAAGCTTAAGCTTACAGTTCTTGGGGATATAGGCTGTTACACTTTGGGTGGCGCTGCTCCTCTTACCGCTCTTGATACTACTATTTGTATGGGTGCTTCTGTCTCCGGCCTTCACGGCTTTAACAAGGTTCGCCCTGAAAGCGTTAATAAGACTGTTGCCGTAATCGGCGACTCTACTTTTATGCATTCAGGCATCACCGGTCTTACCGATATCGCGTACAACCGCAGTGTCTCCACTGTTTTGGTGTTGGATAACCATATTACCGGTATGACGGGTCATCAACAAAATCCTTGTACGGGTCTTACTCTTAAGAATGTACCAGTTGAGCCTGTAAAGATAGAAGATGTATGTACTGCTGTTGGCATTAAGCGCGTTTGCACTGTCGACCCTAACGACATTAAGGCTACGGAAGCAGCAATTAAGGAAGAATTGGCGGCAGAAGAACCTTCCGTAATCATTGTTCGCCGTCCTTGCGCTTTGCTTAAAAAGGTTAATTATGGTTGCAAATATACCGTAGATGCAGATAGTTGCAAGTCTTGTCGTTTGTGCATGGGTATAGGTTGTCCCGCTATCAGCTTTAAGGAAGGCAAGGCTTTCATCGACCAAACTCTTTGCGTTGGTTGCGGACTTTGCGAAACTATGTGTAATTTCGGTGCGATAAGGAAGGTGCAATTATGAAAAGTACCACTAATATAATGATTGCAGGTGTTGGCGGTCAAGGCTCGCTTCTCGCAAGTCGTGTTTTGGGTGCTCTTGCCATAAGTAAAGGCTTTGACGTTAAGGTGTCTGAAGTTCATGGTATGTCTCAACGCGGTGGCAGTGTTGTAACCTACGTAAGGTATTCCGAGGATAAGGTGGCTTCTCCTGTTATTTGCAGGGGAGAGGCTGATTATCTTCTCTGCTTTGAACAGTTAGAAGCCGCACGTTGGATAGAGTATCTCAAGCCAGAAGGTGTACTTGTAGCCAATACTCAAAAAATGTTACCAATGCCTGTTATTACGGGCGTGGCAGAGTATCCCGAAGGCATTATTGATGATATCAAAGCAAAAGGTGTTAAGGTTATTGCCCTTGATGCGTTAAGTCTTGCGTCAGAGGCAGGGAGCGAAAAGGCAGTTAATATTGTACTTATCGGTGCTTTTGCTCGCTTTTGCGAGTTTTCTAAAGAAGAAGTTGAAGCCTGCATTAGAAGCTGTGTTCCTCCAAAATTCTTGGAGATAAACCTTAAAGCCTTTGAACTTGGCTACAACAGCGCAAAATAATGTACCTAAAGTAAATAAAAAGTACAAGATTTTACAAAAAAGTCTTGACAAACAGTAAAAAATAGTATATACTTTTTGGGTACGATGATTGAACGGGGGTGTCACAATGGCAAAATGTGAATATTGCGATAAGACAGTTGGCTTCGGCCATAACGTTTCTCACTCTAACAGAAAGAGCAGCAGAACCTGGAAACCTAACATAAGAAAGGTTAAGGCCGTTGTTAACGGTGCGACCAAGTCTGTTCATATCTGCTCTCGTTGCCTGCGTTCCGGCAAGGTTCAGAGAACTGTCTAATTCTTTAAAAGCAATTAACAAAAGGGCTGTTGATTAATGTAACAGCCCTTTAATCCGTCCTTTAAATGTTGAAAAATAATACTTGACAATTTTATTTTTCCATGTTATAATTCACGCAATCGAATATAAAGGCTATGACGAAGACGGTCAAGGTTGGTGTATTTTTAGAGAGCCGATGGGTGGTGTAAATCGGTATATACTTTCCTTAACGGCCTCTCACTTCCGAGCCGGTTGCCTGAACCTTCCGTATGCGGTTTAGTAGGGCATCCCGAGAATGCTGCGTTAGTGCATAGGGGTTGTTTGATCCCGAAAAGTGGTGGATGTTTTTGTCCGCAATTTGAGTGGTACCGCGAGTGTATTTATTCTTTGTAAGCACCCGTCTCAAAGCAAATGCTTTGGGACGGTTTTTGTTTTTGCGAGGTGAATTATGAGATTGCACAGTGAATATTTCCCTAAAAAGTTAACGGTTTTCCTATGTGGTTAAAAAAATAACAGAATATATAATTATATGCTTGAACTTATATAAAAAAAGGAGTAAAATATGATGAATGCAAATAAATATGGCATAGGATATTATCCTGTGCCAGAATCGTATAATAAATGGGTTACAAAAGACCATATAGAAAAACCTCCGATATGGTGTAGCGTGGATATGCGCGACGGTAATCAAAGTCTTGTAATACCAATGAGCCTTGAAGAGAAACTTGAGTATTATCAGGTGCTTTTGGACGTTGGCTTTAAAGAGATAGAAGTTGGCTTTCCTGCTGCAAGCCACACGGAGTATGAGTTTTTGCGTACACTCATTGATAACAATATGATACCTAATGATGTAACCGTGCAGGTGTTGACTCAATGCCGCGAGCACATCATACGAAAAACCTTTGATGCATGTCGCGGTGCACCAAACGCAATAATACATTTTTACAATTCTGTAAGTGTTGCTCAGAGAGAGCAGGTATTTCGCAAATCTAAAGAAGAAATTAAGAATATCGCTGTAGAAGGAGCGAAGCTTGTTAAACGCTTGGCGGGCGAATATGAAGGTAACTTCCGTTTTGAGTATTCACCGGAAAGCTTTACAGGAACCGAGCCGGAATACGCGCTTGAAGTATGCAACGCGGTTTTAGAAGTGCTTGAACCTTCTGAAACCAACAATGTTATCATCAATCTGCCTGTTACCGTTGAAATGAGTATGCCCCATGTATACGCCAGTCAGGTGGAGTATATGAGTGAGAATCTTAAATATAGAAATCATGTTACACTTTCTCTTCACCCGCATAACGATAGGGGTACTGGTGTTGCAGATACCGAACTGGCTTTGCTTGCAGGTGCGGACCGTGTAGAAGGTACCCTCTTTGGAAATGGTGAACGCACCGGCA
>JAZUQW010000096.1:0-2980 GCA_045605905.1 Eubacteriales bacterium | reverse complement strand
AATCGGTTCTTCTGATGAGTATGTTTTTTTGGGGTCCACCTTCAATGTATCCGGATCATAGTTGTAATTGCCGTAATTCTCTATATCGTAGTTCCATTTGCCGGAGTAGGTGTAATAGGTATCGCCGTTTTCGTCGGTATGGGCTGTCTTTTCGGTAAACCAACCAACAAGGTCATAACCGCTGTACTTAACCTTAATAGAGTTGCTTCTGCCTTCATAATCGGGCGGAAGAATCGGTATTTCCACCAAGCCCTCATCGTTTGCTTTCAGCCCTTTTATGCTGTAGCAGTCAGAAACCGTCCAAGTGTTAGTGTCGCCAAAGCTACCACCGTTAGCATCATACTTGATACTAACGGTATAGCCGTCTTCGTTATTGGTTGTATATGCGGTGTCTTTGCCGCTGCAGCCTGATATGGCAAACATTGCCACGGGTAACAATAATGCGCAAATAGCTTTTTTAAAACTAAAACTCATATCATCACATCCTTTTAGTAAAAGCCATAGTTATTCTTCGTCGGCGTTATCGCCGTCTGTTTCTTTAGCTTCTTTGGACTTCTTTTTGCCTTTTATTCCGCAGATAACAGCGGTGATAACAGCAATAGCTACCAAAACTGCGTTGCTTATCAGCACTGCTTTTATAGAGAAACCGTCAGCCTTCTTGGCCTTATCGGTATCTCCGCCATCGGTAGACTCTTCAGAAGGCTCCTCCGAACCCTCATCACCGGATACTTCCTCATCTTCTACGGGGGTAAGCGCGGTAATTCTTTGCTCTGCAGAAACAAGTGCAGGGTAGTTGGTAACAAGCGCCTGCTGTTCTGTTGTAGCAACCTTGTTGTATGCCGCTCTTGCCTCTTCAACCAGTGCCTTGTCAGCGTATTTAACTTGTTCGGGCAGTCTGTTAATTGCGGCTATCGCCTCTAAAGTAACATCGTCTGCCGCAGACGCGCCGTCCATATAGCTGTCAAAGTATTGACCGTAGATATAAGAATCATAATACAAGCCGTTAACGGGTCTTACCATGGTCAGCTTGTTTTCAACCTTGCCAACGTAGTTAACAAAATTTGCACCGTAAAATACATTAGAGTACATACCGTCGGTAGAGTTCCACATATAATAGGGGATAAGACCCGTACCGATAATCTCAACTTCGTTGCCGTCATAGTCGGTGTAGGTGCCAAAGCTACCGCTGCCGGGCAGATTATCATAGGATTCATAATAAGCGGGGTCAAATTCTTCTTCAAGAATAGGTGCTTCATAGCTACAGAACACTACCGTGTCAAGTCTGTCACAGCCGAAAAACGCTTTGTGACCGATGGATTTAACGGTTGCGGGCAGAGAAACTGTCTTAACGTCAGAGCAAGCAAATGCCATAGAGGACACTCTGACTGTGCCTTCTGCAACTGTTGCAAAGTCGGTATCAACGCCTGCGTAGGTACAAAGAATAAGTCCTTTCTCTACAACGCAGTACAACGAGCCGTCTATCACCTTAACTGTATCGCTTATATCATAGGTATAAACGTCGATATTGTAATCAACGCCGTTAAAGCTTTCGCTCGCAACAGTTTTAAAGGGCTTGATAATGCACATTGCAAAGGGATTATCGCCAATCTTTGTAAGGGAAGAACCGACGGTTACGTCTACCTCGGTAGCTTCTTCTTTCATAAACGCAAGCTTGCCCACGGTTTCCGCACCGCTTATATCTATCTTGGTTATTGCGTTGTGAGCAAATGCATAGTCGCCAATGTTTTTAACGTATTTAAGGTTTTTAGCGTTTGTTAAAGCCTCGCAGTAGGAGAACGCACCTTCACCTATCTCTGCACAGTTCTTGCCAAAGCTCACCTCAGTAAGAGCGTTACAGTAAACAAAGGCATAATCGCCTATTGTTTCGGCGGCCGTAAGGTTAACTGTCGTCAAAGCGGTTTCAGTGAACGCATAGCCTTCAATTGTAACAACATCGGAAAGGTCTATTTCCTCTAAAGCCATACATCCGGCAAAGGCGTATTCGGGTATAACGCTGATTTTGTCGTTCAATGTTACACTCTTAAGCTGGCGGCAGTAAGAGAAGGCGTTAACACCTATACTTTCTGCCGATGAAAGGTCTATACTTTCAAGCGCAAGCCCGTGATAGTCATAAACATAATGTCCTTCCGAGTTAACTGCGGCAACAGTCATATTTTCGTCGTAGCAAACGTAATACACGTCACCGGAGAAGGAGTAATCGCCAATTTCAACAGCACCGGATAAGTCTATCTCCTTAAGCGAGCAGTTGTTGTAGAATGCCATATAGCCTATCTTCGCACCGCTTCCTAAAGTAACGCTTTCCAAAGATGCGGCGTTTGCAAAGGCGTTTTCTCCTATTACTGCATTGTCACCGATGGTAAGTGACTTAAGGTTGGTAGAGAAGACGTAATAGTACATTCTGTCTTCGCCATCCATATAATAGTCAACGGTAAACACATAGTCCTTGCTTATGTTAAAGGCGTATTTGCCGAGTGTAACGTTATCGCCTATAACAACCTCTTCCAAAAGGAACAGTTCGCTGAACACGCCTTCCTCCACTGTCATGCCGTCGGGTACAACAACCTTTGTAAGGTCGGTGCAAGAGAAAGCGTACTTGCCGATAACCGCATTGGCGATAAAGTCGGGCAGCTCGGTAATGCCCGTTTCAAAGAAAGCGTATTCGCCAATATCGGTAAGCTTTCCAAGGTTTACGGAAACAAGGGCGGGGTTAGAAGCAAAACCGTAATTACCAACAGCGGTAACAGTGTTAAGCTTGATATCTGTTATTGCTTGGTTGTGGGAGAACGCACCGTCACCAACGGTTGTTACTGTCGCACCGTCAATATCGGCGGCGGTAAACTCACCGCTTATTGTGGGCGTTACTGCAATAAGGGTTTTGCCGTCAGCAGAAATAATGTAGTCTGCGGACTGCACCTTATACGTGCTGTTACCTTCCAAAACTTCAAAGGTGTTTATTGCG
>JAZUQW010000095.1:0-18583 GCA_045605905.1 Eubacteriales bacterium | reverse complement strand
TTACGGAAGAGCTGGTAACGATATTTGACCAACCGGTAGAGCACGCGCCAAAGCCTTGCGTGGTATGAAGCATGCCAAAGTATACCTGAGGACAAATGTAATCAATATAACCTGTGGTGGAGCACCAAGTATAAACGTCAGCGTACTGAGAGTTGTAAACGGTACTCATATTACCTGCAGGAGAGATACCGAAGAGGATGTCCTTGTCAACAGACTTAACTGCGCTGTAGATACCGCTTACAAGGAGGTTAAGGTTTTGTCTGCGCCAGTTTGCAAGGGACAAGCTTCCTGTGTATGCCGTATATGCCGCAGAGTCAAAAGAAGTGGCAGTTGTAGGATAGAAGTAGTCATCCATATGTACACCATCGATGTTGTACAATGTACAAATTTCCTTCGCACCATCAATAATAAGCTGACGAACTTCTTCATATGCGGGATTGAGGTAGTAGTAGCTACTGTAAAGTACAACATATGTACCGTTATGGGTAGAGCTTTGATACCACTCACCAACCTTATAATCAGTACTTACATTGGTTATATCGGTGGAGGTCATAAGTCTTAACGGGTTAATCCACGCTTGAACCGACATACTACGTTCATGTGCCATATCGATGATTATCTTGAACGGGTCGTAGGAATGAGTATTACCGTAAGCGCCTACAACATACTTACTTGCAGTATAGTATTCAGAAGGATACATACTGTCACCGTTAGGTCTAACCTGAACATACAAAGTATTGATACCTATGCTTGCGCAGTTATCAAGTATCGTTGTCATAAGAGACTTATAGCTTGCCTCGGAACGCTGAGCAGAACCGGACATATAAACACCGCTAAGGTCGAACTGAGACAACCACATACCCTTAACATGAGAGTAGTTGAGCTGTTGATATGTGCTGGGGTCAACTGGAGTATCGGTAGAACCTCCGCCGCTTTCCGTTCCGTCGGGCTCGGTTCCGTCGCCTGTGTAGATAGATATATACGAAGAACCTGTTACACAAGTTGCATTAGTAAGGTTGATATCATCTGTAAGCACAAGCAGGTCGCCCACATCAACATAAGCACATGCAGCCTGCGTTTGTGAACCCATATGTACTGCTATTACGATACCGTTTTCTGGGACTTCTACGGATTTAGTTGAACCAACTGCATATTCTTCGGTTACTATGTAGCCGCCTTTAGCTTCGGAATAACCTGCAACATAAACTTCCCAATATGCGGCAGTAAATGCTGCACCGTAGCTAATTGTATAAATGTGAGAACCACCGGTGGTGTACTGGCTAGCGTTTACACCATTAATGTAAATAACGCCTTCCAAAGTCTGACCGTTATCTTCAACGAAGTTTGCAGTAAATGTTGCGTTATCACCTATCTCTGTAGTGCCATCAGGCAAGGTGGGGGTCCAAGCGGAGAATACGTAACCGTCATCTGCTACAGGTGTAGGTACAGTAATCGTACTCCACAACGAGCCTTCATCCACTGTAAATACTGTTGTACCGCTAAGGCTACCGTTAGCGCCTGCCTTAAAGGTAATTACGAATTGGTCAACAGGTGTTACTATGAAGTTTGCAGTGTAAGTAGCACTTGTTGTAACAGTAGACGGGAAGGAAGGAGTCCATTCTGTGAAGGTGTAACCATCATTTGCAACGGGAGTAGGAACTGTAATGGTGGACCACGCAGTACCCGTAGGAACGGAAACTGAAGTAGTACCTGTGAGAGTACCGCCGTTACCTGCAACAAAGGTTACAGTGCTCCATTGAGAAGCATCATAAGTGAAGTTTGCCGTAAAGCTGAGATTTGATGTAATAGCATCGGTATCTGCAGGAAGTGCAGGCGTCCAACCGCTGAAGGTATAACCGGGATTTGCAGTAGCGGCAGGGATATCTATTTCGCTCCACAATGTGCCTTCAACTACTGTCTGATATGTAGAGCCTGTGATTGTACCGTTACTACCCGCGCTAAAGCTTACTGTGTAAGTAGGAACAACTTCACCTTCTGCGCCGTAAATTTCAAACTCGCCAAGTCTGCCTATATATTGGCTCATCGCACATTCGAAGTATACATAAGAAACTTCTTCAGCGGAGCCGTATATTGTTAAGCTGTAACCGTAATCGGAAGTTGCAACAAAACTGCTGCTTGTGCCGAATACAGTAGACAAGTTGCTTGCAGAAGAGCCAACATAAACCGTTACGCTATCGGGCAACGCGCGGTTTGAAGAAGACTCTCTGAGACCAAAGTTCATAACTGCACTTGTCATTGTTATAGGAGTAGAAAGCTTAAATGTTACACCTATAACATTACTGCTTCTGGAAACTTCTACCCAAGAATCATCAGTGCCGGTCAACCAATTACCGTCGTTAAGATAACCGTTGCCGTAAGCAGAACCGGAATCGAAGGAATCCGGGAAACCTGACTGAACGGTGCCGGTGGTAATCATATACTGACCACCGTTTTCACTTAATGCATAATTAAGCTCTTCACCGCCAACCTTTTCGGTGAATACAGCGGTATATACAGCGGAAGCTGTTACCTTGTCGGAAGCGGAAGGTAATACGGGAGACCAATGTGAGAACTTATAACCTTCGTTAGCAACAGGAGTAGGAACTGTAATGGTATTCCATGCATTACCATCGGGGACAGCGAAAGCTGTTGTACCGTCAAGTGTGCCGTTACTGCCTGCTACAAAGTTAACACTGTGAACTGTTGTGTTAATTTCGGGACCAAGCACCTCTATTTCGCCAATTCTTGCGGCATAATAGTTGCTCATAGAAAGTGTGATTTGCAGATATTGGATTGAACTTGAAGAGGTGTTCTCAACAACTGCCTGGTATCCGTAACCGCTGACGTGATCAAATGTGGAGGTTGAACCCATAGTTGACCAGGTAATGTAGCTGTTGAGATTAGTCCTTGTGGTATATTTTACTGTAACCGAATCGGGCAAGCCTCTGTTACCGCTGGTGGCGGGTGTACCCAAATTAAGAACGACCTGCTCTATATCGGATTTTGCTGATTCAAGCTTAACAATAATAATTATAACATTACTCTGTGATTGGAAACCGCTTGTTGACCCACGAGCTCTTTCAACCCAATTACCGTCGCTGAGGTATACTTGAGAGTTGTCGTTAATGTAACCGTTACCAAAGCTTAACGTGGTGCTTGAGAAACCACTTCTCATAGATTCGGTACTCACAACAGTAAAGTTGGGGTCGTTATACGTGTCAAGCGCAGATCCTATGTAGTGTGCATAAGTACCGCCGTTGGCAGAAGAAGCATAATTCTCGCGATAAGAACCAACCTCTTCTATAACAAAGAGTGCGGTATAAGTTACATTAGCCGTGATAGCGCTGTCACCGGAAGGCAATGAAGGAGACCAACTGTCAAATACATAGCCTGCGTTTGCAACGGGCGTAGGAACTGTAATTACATTGCTCCACAATGTGCCTTCTTGGATATTTTCAAAGGCCCAAGTGCCTTCCAAAGTGCCGTTTGTACCGGCAACAAATACTACGGAATATGTAGGGATCTTTTCAAATTGTGCTGTAAATGTTATGTCCTGTGTAACTGCAGACGGGAAGCTTGCGTTCCAACTGCTGAACCTGTATCCGTCATTTGCAACGGGAGAAGGAACGGAGATGGAAGACCAAGCTGTGCCCTTAAGTACGGTATAGGAGCTTGCGCCGCTCAAACTACCGTTAGCACCTGCAACAAAGGTTACGGTTGCATATTGTGTGGCATCGTAAACAAAGTTTGCGGTATATGTAGCGTCTGCTGTTATTGTTTCGGGGAAGCTGGGCGACCAACTGCTGAATTTATAGCCTGCGTTTGCGGTATAAGTGGGAACTGTAATAGAAGACCAAGCCGTCCCCTTAAGAACCGTATAAGTGCTTGTGCCGCTTATTGTACCGTTAGCCCCTGCAACAAATGTTACGGTTGCATATTGTGTAGCATCGTAAACAAAGTTTGCAGTATATGTAGCGTCTGCTGTTATTGTTGCGGGGAAGCTGGGCGACCAACTGCTGAATTTATAGCCCGCGTTTGCGGTATAAGTGGGAACTGTAATAGAAGACCAAGCTGTACCCTTAAGCACAGTATAAGTGCTTGTGCCGCTTATTGTACCGTTAGCCCCTGCAACAAACGTTACGGTTGCATACTGACTTGCATCATATACAAAGCTTGCAGTATACGTAGCATCTGCTGTTATCGTTTCGGGGAAGCTGGGCGACCAGCTACTGAATTTATAGCCTGCGTTTGCGGTATAAGTGGGAACAGTAATTGAAGACCAAGCAGTTCCCTTAAGAACCGTATAAGTGCTTGTGCCGCTTATTGTACCGTTAGCGCCTGCAACAAACGTTACGGTTGCATATTGTGTAGCATCATATACAAAGCTTGCTGTATATGTTGCATCTTCTGTGATGGTAGCGGGAAATTCCGGAGACCATCCGTTAAACTTGTAACCGACATTTGCAGTAGCTGCAGGAACGGAAATTTCGCTCCAGGCAGTGCCCTTAAGCACAGTATAAGTGCTTGTTCCGCTTATTGTACCGTTTGTATCGGCAACAAATAATACGGTTGCATATTGATCATTATCTACTGCAAAGTTTGCCGTGTAAGTAGCGCTTTCGGTTATGGTTTCCGGGAAGGAAGGAGACCAAGATACAAACTTATATCCTTCATTTGCAGAATAAGACGGAACCATTATTTCGCTCCATGCAGTACCCTTAAGTACCGTATAAGTGCTTGTGCCGCTTATTGTCCCGTTTGCACCTGCAACAAATGTTACGGTTGCATATTGGCTGTCGTCGCGAACAAAGTTTGCTGTATAGGTTGCATCGCCTGTAACTGTGGTAGGTAGTACAGGAGACCAACTATCAAATTTATAACCTGTATCAGCCACTGTTTCCGGAACAGTAATGTTAGCAAACGCGCTACCGATAAGAGCGGTTACGCTTGTTGTGCCGGATATACTGCCGTTTGCGCCTGCAACAAAGTTTATAGTGGCATATTGAGTTTCATCATATACAAAGTTTGCAGTGTAGGTAGCCGTCTCTGTAACTACAGACGGGAAAGCGGGAGACCAACCGTCAAATTTATAACCTGCATTTGCATAAACTGTAGGAACAGTAATTTCACTCCAAGCCGTACCTGTAAGAACTGTTACAGAGGTCGTACCGGAAAGACTGCCGTTACTACCTGCAACAAAGTTTACGGTTACATACTGGCTTTCATCAACATCGAACATCGCGGTGTATGTAGCGTCGGCGTTGATTGCAGAGCTGTTAGCGGGAAGTTCGGGAGACCAGCCAACAAACTTGTAACCCGCATTTGCCACAGGGGTAGGAACTGTTACAGCATTCCAAAGAGTGCCGGCATCTACGGTAACATTGGTGCTTCCCTGAAGAGCGCCGTTATCGCCTGCGACAAAGCTTATATCATAGGAAGTAGCGGCACTGCTAGCCAAGCCGTAAACTTCTACTTCGCCAAATCTGCCAACAAATGCGCTCATCGGGCACACAAACTTAACGTAGTCTACCGCTTCGGCCTCTGCCTCTATTGTAGCAAGATAGCCATAATCGCCTATTGCTGTATAAGCAGAAGTTGTGCCAAAATACACATCTGCGCCTCCCGCAACGGCTGTATAAACACTTACGCTGTCGGGAAGAACGCGGTTGCCGCCCTTCATCAAACCAACGTTAATAACAGCTTTTGTCATTTTTATGGTTTGCGCAAGTTTTACCGTGATGACGATTTGTGAATTTGAACGGGATGCCTCTACCCAATCGTCGTCGGTATCGGTAAGACGTTCTTCATCATTCAAATAACCGCTGCCGTATTCGTTAGCTGCGTCAAAAATATCGACTAGTGCATCAAAAGGAGCGCCGACAGTAAACTTATATTGACCGCCCATAGCGTCACTTGCGTAGTTTACTACTTCAGTGGAAGCCGAAACCTCAAAGCCGGCAACAAATTCTATATCCTTTGTAACGGTTGTGGGGAAAGAAGGCGTCCAACCGGTGAAAACATAACCTGCATTGCTTGAAACTTTGGGAACGGTAATTTCTGAAAAATCAGTTCCGTATTCAACGGTAAACTCTGTAGTACCGCTTAAAGTACCGCCTGTACCGGCAATAAAGCTTACAGTACAATCCTCATAAACCACAGAGCTGTCATCTTCTCCGGTAGGAGTTTTGGGGTGCTTATAAGAATTGAGATCACCGCTGCCTTCCAAATATGCACGTAAAATAGCATAGTCGGTTGTGGATACGACATTGTCATAGTCTACGTCGGAAGCCGCAATATGTGCGTCGGAGAACACGTCGTAGCCTGACAAATAACGCGTAACAGAAAGAATGTCAACGGTTGAAATAGCACCGTCGCCGTTATTATCACCTTTTACCAAAATGGTAACTGTTTCTGCACCACAAGAAACAGTATATCCGGTGGCAAGATAACTGCTGTCTGCTAAAGCGTTGCCGGATAGGTCGTAAACCGTCACGCTGTTAGCAGAATTTTTGAGGTTTTGCTTTAATACAGAAACCTGACTTCCGTTTTCAACATCATACAGAAAACCTGCCTCATGGTCTATGTAATAGACCGAGCTTTCGAGTGTGTCTGCAGCGAAACTCCCTATTGCAGGAAAAGCGGTAAACAACGATAAAATCATAGAAACCGCCAACAGTGCAGATAGCCTTTGTTTAAAACTCATTGCTAATAACTCTCCTTACTCGGGTGCAATCCAGATGTACCCGTAGATTAACGTATATAAGTATAGTGCTTTATTGTGAACAATGCATTAATAATAAAAAACAATTAATGCAAAAAAGCATTTTTGTCATTTTTCACAAAAAAAGTCGGCGTTTTTCCACGCCGACGCCTTTTATTTTGTGCAAATTTAAAGAAGCACAACTTTATATCAAAAACTATTTAATTCTTTAATGAATGGATGGGGGCAGGAATCAAACCACCTCTGTTAACAAATACCGAAGGGTCGCAACTGCTGATTTTCATAACCGGCGCAGAGCCAAGCAAGCCGCCAAAGTCAACGCTGTCACCAACGTTCTTGCCATACGCGGGTATTACTCTTACCGCAGTCGTTTTCGAGTTGATAACACCAATTGCTGCCTCGTCCGCAATCATTGCGGAAAGCACCGCCGCAGGGGTATCCCCGGGAACAGCTATCATATCGAGACCAACGGAACACACCGCAGTCATCGCTTCTAATTTTTCCAAAGACAAAACGCCGTCATTAACAGCTTTTATCATCCCTGCATCTTCCGATACGGGAATAAATGCGCCGGAAAGGCCACCAACTTTAGAGGATGCCATTACGCCACCCTTCTTTACTGCATCGTTAAGCATTGCAAGCGCAGCGGTTGTACCGCATCCACCACATTGACCGATCCCCATTGCCTCAAGTATCTCTGCAACGGAATCACCAACGGCCGGGGTCGGTGCCAACGAAAGGTCAACTATACCAAAGGGAACACCAAGTCTGCGGCTTGCTTCTAAAGCCACCAACTGACCTACTCTTGTAATTTTAAAAGCAGTGCGCTTGATTTCTTCGGAAAGCTTTTCCAAGTCTCCGCCGATCATTTTTTCCACTGCGGTCTTTACAACCCCCGGACCCGAAACACCGACATTAAGAACAGTTTCGCCCTCTCCTACCCCGTGAAATGCGCCCGCCATAAAGGGGTTATCATCCGGGGCGTTTGCAAAAACAACAAGTTTAGCACAGCCTATTGAACCGTTATCCTTGGTAAGATATGCTGTTTTTAATATTATCTCGCCCAATTGTTTTACCGCATCCATATTGATACCGGATTTTGTTGAGCCGATATTTACCGACGAACACACCCTTGAGGTTTCTGCCAAGGCTTGAGGAATTGAAGATATAAGCGCCTTATCGGAATCGGTCATTCCCTTTTGAACCAAAGCGCTGTAACCGCCTATAAAATTGATACCCAAAGTATCAGCCGCTTTATCCATCGCCTTAGCCGCGGCAACAAACCCGTCAACATCTAAACCTGCACCGGCTATTGCTATGGGGGTTACGGACACGCGTTTATTGATAATAGGAATACCGTACTCTTTTTCTATCTCCTCACCAACCGAAACAAGTTTTTCTGCCCTGCGGGTGATTTTATCGTAGATTTTATCGGCAAACACTGCGCCGCTACCGCCACAGTCAAGCAAGGAAATACCCATGGTGATTGTACGTATATCAAGGTGGTCGTTACTTATCATATTGACCGTTTCGAGAATATCATTTCTGTTAAGCACAACGGTCACCTCTATATTCTGTGCATGGCGTTAAAAATATCTTCATGCATTGTTTGTATTTTTAAATTATTATCATCGGCCAAAGCGTTCATAACATCTACAAATTCCGAAAGCTTAATTTTCATTTCAC
Source organism: Eubacteriales bacterium (assembly GCA_045605905.1). GTDB lineage: Bacteria > Bacillota > Clostridia > Oscillospirales > CAG-382 > SIG636. Next base: position 10,176 of record JAZUQW010000095.1, on the reverse strand, counting down.
CGATATCAGCTATCATAAACATTACAAAATAGTCTCTTAAAACGCTTTGAGAAATATCGATTATATTTACCCCATGCTCTGTACACACGGCACTTACTTTAGCGATAATCCCCTTGTTGTCCTTTCCTGTTACTGTTATTACAGCATTCATAATGTAACACCCCTATTACTATAATTTTATAAACACATTTTTAAACTCTTTATCGTCAAGCTTGTGGGCTTTTTCTACAAGTAAAATTCCCATTTCTTTAGCCCTTGACCTAAAGTATTCAAGACCCTGTCCTTTTTTGTTAAGGCCGGAAGCAACGAGAAGTTTTTTGGCATATTTATTACCGAACCTTGCGGCAACGGTATTAAGCTTATACAGCTCCGACTCATCAACTCCGCCGTTTTTGCAGGAGACGAATATAGGCGTTAAGCCTTTCATTAAAACCACATCGATTTCGTTTACAGTACCGCCGAAAGCAACATCGGGACCTGCAAGCAAACCGTCCCAATCGATAACCACACCGCACACCGCATCTGAAAACATCGGCGCTCCACCTTTATTCTTCAACGAAGCTGAAACGGAAAGGACTTTATGCTCTAAAACATTGCCGGATTTTGACAACGCGTTTCTTACATACTTGTTTTTATATTCAAACGACAACTTATGCTTTTCTGAATTTAAGTATTGAACAAGCCCTTTGTTTTCAAGTTTACTTAAGAACCTGACAATTCCAATTCTGCGTTTTTCGTAATCGGGAAAACGCTTTGCGGCGCAGACCTCATCAATTTTAACACTTATTCCATCAGTTATTTCACCGGCAACACTCAAAAGCTCGGTAAGTTTTGCAACATTTTTGTTCCACTCTACAGGTGCATTTTTACAAATGCCCCATAAAAGCTCTGCATCTCCCGCTTTAAAAGAAGCATCAAACCTCAACCCACTGCTTACGGTCCCGCCATGCAAGGCAATGTTCTCGTCCACTGTCAATCCATCAACAGGCATAGATAGTGCAACGTATCCGTCCCCGTCACAGTCGGTCATCCTTTTACTGTTAAAGTTGTAGCGATGCATTTGAAGAGGCCTTATGCCCTTATACTTTTGATACACTATCCCCATCGCCACCAACGCCAAATCATCGCCACCGGTAAGGTCGAAGCAACATTCTTGTTCTGTATTTACTATACTTTCAAGGCACTCAACAATTGCGTTAACGGAGCTTGTGGGAATAGAGCGATGCTCAAACACCGCATTTATGCCCATACGTTTAGCAAGGTTTGAATAAGCAGAAATCCTGCGTTTTGCGCGCCTTCCGCCGCCGATAAATATTACCTTGTTGGGGTTTAATAAAAAACAGCTGACCATATTTTCAATAGGTGCACAAGCAAAAAACTCGATAACGGTCATAAACACCACCCTTTTTTGTATTTTATAATATTTGTCAAGCTTTGTCAACAGGGTAAATGCTTATACCTAAACATAAAAGGAGTGCAGATATCAACATTTATAATAAGGTATATTTTAAGACGCGCTTATTGACAAACAAAAGATGATATGTTATTCTGTATTTTGGTATTTGATGCATATACGCAATACCTAACAGCTTAAAAAGGCGGTATACAAATTATGAAATACGATGTTATTATTATTGGTGCGGGCCCCGGCGGTATTTTTACCGCATACGAACTTACAAGAACAAACAAGGAACTTAAAATAGCTGTTTTCGAATTAGGTCATCCTTTGGGCGAAAGAAAATGCCCTATCGATGGCAAGAAGGTAAAAAGTTGTATTAAATGCCCCACTTGCGCAATTATGAGCGGGTTTGGCGGTGCAGGCGCTTTTTCTGATGGCAAATACAATATAACTAACCGTTTTGGCGGCACTTTGTATCAACACATAGGCAGCAAAGAAGCTATCGAGCTTATGCAATATGTGGATGACATTAATTTAGCCTACGGTGGAGAAGGAACAAAACTGTATTCCACAGCAAATACCGATATTAAAAAGCGTTGTCTTGAAAACGGCTTGCATTTGTTGGACGCAATGGTTAGGCACTTGGGTACGGATATCAACTATGTAGTACTTGAAAACCTATACAACGACTTGAAAGACAAAGTCGATTTTTACTTCAACACTCCGGTTCTGAATGTTTCGTGCAACGACGGCAACTATGAAGTGCACACAAAAAACGAAACCTATAGTTGCAATAAATGCGTAATTTCCGTAGGGCGTAGCGGTAGCAAATGGATGGAAAGTGTATGTAAATCTCTTAACATCCCCACAAAATCCAACCGTGTCGATATCGGTGTTAGGGTGGAGCTTCCTGCGGTTGTTTTCTCTCATCTCACCGATGAGCTTTACGAAAGCAAAATAGTTTACAGGACCGAAAAATTTGAAGATTTGGTACGCACCTTCTGTATGAACCCTAACGGAGTTGTGGTTAACGAAAACACCAACGGCATCGTTACCGTAAACGGCCACAGCTACGAGGACAAATCCAAGCACACAGATAATACCAATTTTGCCCTTTTGGTCAGCAAGCATTTTTCCGAACCATTCAAGGATAGCAACGGATACGGCGAAAGCATTGCAAAGCTCTCTAATATGTTGGGCGGCGGTGTAATTGTACAACGTTTCGGTGACCTTGTAAGGGGCAGACGCAGCAACGAAGCACGCATCAATGAAAGCTATGTTACACCAACTTTAGCTGCAACCCCCGGCGATTTAAGTTTGGTTATGCCTAAACGAATACTTGACGGCATTATAGAAATGATTTACGCCTTGGATAAGATCGCCCCCGGGACCGCCAATGACGACACCTTGCTTTATGGTGTCGAAGTTAAATTTTACAATATGGAGGTTGAGATCGACAACAACCTTCAGACCAAGAACAAAGGACTTTATGTGATAGGAGACTGCTCCGGCGTTACCCATTCCCTATCACACGCATCCGCAAGCGGCGTATATGTTGCAAGACATATTTTAAACACCAACGATTAAGTTGTTCCTCATATTTTAAGAAAGCGAAAAATGACAGAATACAAACAAAGTTATAGGCAAAAAATAAAAGCTCTTTTAGCACGCGGTAAAGGTAAAGATGTTGATATGACCGTGGGCAGTATATACAAAAACATTTTTTGGTTTGCACTGCCGCTTATGTTGGGAAACCTTTTTCAGCAGCTTTACAATATGGTCGACACATGGGTCATCGGTCGTCTTAACAACAACGATGCTTTTTCCGCAGTGGGTACAGTGGGGCCCATTATCAATATATTGATCGGTATATTTTCCGGACTTTCCAGCGGTGCAGGAATCATTATTTCCCAACATTACGGAGCTAAAAACAAAGAAAAGGTCCGTTGCTCGGTACACTCTTTTGTTCTGCTGACGCTGATTTTGTGTGTTATCTTTACCCTTATCGGCGTTTTGGGTGCCCCGTTTATGCTGAAGATAATGCTTCGCTCCGACAGCAATATGGAAAATATTTTTCCCCACGCAAAAGAGTATCTTACGATATATTTTGCCGGCATTTCCGCAATGATGATCTACAACATGGGCGCAGGTATTTTAAGAGCGGTGGGAGATTCTAAACGGCCATTCTACTTTTTAGTTGTATCTGCTTTGGCAAACATAGCTTTAGACTTTTTGTTTGTATTTCCTTGCGGCATGGGCGTTGCAGGTGTTGCTTTGGCAACCGTTTTAGCACAAGCATTGTCTGCAGTACTTGTTGTTGCAACTTTGATAAAAACAGACACCGTTGTTAAGCTTAACTTTAAAGAAATCAGATGGAACGGTGCGATGATAAAACGAATTGTTTTGGTCGGCTTCCCCGCAGCGATTCAAATGTCAATAACAGCTTTTTCCAACGTGTTTGTTCAATCATACGTAGCAAACGTAAACCAAGCAATCACTTCTGATTGCCTCGCTGGTTGGACATCGTATTCCAAAATAGACCAATTTATATTCTTGCCCGTTCAGGCAATTTCCTTTGGTGTAACAACCTTTGTTGGGCAAAATTTAGGTTGCGGCAACAAAAAGAGAGCCAAGGAAGGTACTCTTGTAGCATTTTATATGGCTCTTGGCGTAACTCTTGCTGTTATATCTTTGGTTCTACTATTTACCCCTTGGCTTGCCGGTGTATTCAACTCTACACCGACAGTAGTTTATTACGCAAAACTTTTACTTTACAACATCACACCTTTTTATCTGTTTTGTTGCGTAAACCAAGTTTTTTCCGCATCGATGCGCGGCGCGGGGAACACAAAAGCTCCGATGATCATTATGTTAGGCTCTTTTGTCGGTTTTAGACAGGTATACCTGTTTGTTGTGTCTAACTATATTTCCAACGATATTTTACCCATAGCGTTTAGCTATCCCGCGGGTTGGTTTTTATGTTGTGCCGCAACGATTTTATATTATAAATTTATTCATCTAAAAAAATTACAACAATTCGGCAACGCAATAACCGCAAGCAAATAGGTAATTTGCTTTGCCTATTTTTTCGGAGGGTCTGAAAATGAAAAATCAGGCAACCACACCATCGAAAAAGCACGGTCTTTTTAAACGCATTAAAGTGTTTTTTGCAAACAAATGTACAGCGTTTAAAAATTCTGCGTTTTGCAAAGGGACACAAAAATACATTATAAAGCCACTGATAGCCTTATACAAACACCGTTTTATACTGTGCTTGGTTTCTGCGGTCGTTGTTAACTTTTTAATTGAATTGGCATCCAGATTTTCATTTTCTCGCTTAATGGTTCATGTAGTTGACAACTTCCCTATGTTTTTGTTTGGATCCTCGGTTATAGCATTAACCTTTTGTATATCGATGCTTTTTAAAAGGCGTTTATTTGTATACTGCATAGTGTTGATAATATGGATATGTCTTGGCATAAGTAATGTAAGCATGTTGCTTAACCGCTCTAATCCGCTTATGTTTGTGGATTTCAAAATCATGCGGTCAGGATTCAGCCTATCAACCATGTATCTGTCGATACCAATTATCATATTAATGGTGTTAGGTATTATCGCTGCTATTTGCGCGCTTGTATATTTATTCAGAAAATGCCCCAAAGAGCCCGTGCGTTATAAACGCGCTTTAGCTTTTACGCTTTGTATTGCCTTGCTTGTGGGCGGTCTTGCAGGCGTGTTTTCCATATATGAAACAGTCTCGCCAAACCAACGCTTACCCGAAGATTATAACAACTGCGGTTTTGTTTATTGCTTGCTCTACGGTATTGTTGATTCTGGCATTGATGAACCTGAAAAATACGACAAAAAAACTATAAACGAAATAAAAGATGTGATCAACGGCGTTGAAGAAACGATTCCGGAAGAGCTCCCCAATGTTATTGTTTTGCAATTGGAATCCTTTATGGATATGCATCGTATTGCAGATATCGAAATGTCTGAAAATCCACACCCGTATTTTTCAGAGCTGAAAAAAACTTATCCCAACGGCATGCTTACTGTTAACGCCCTTGGAGCGTGTACAGCAAATGTTGAATACGAGTTCCTCACCGGCACAGATATACGAAGTTATGGATTTGACGAGTATCCCTATTTAAGCTTTTTACAAAGCAACAGTATGGAATCTGTGGCATATAACTTGAGGAATATAGGGTATACAACCACCGCAATACACAACCACAACGGTGGTTTTTACGGAAGAAACGAGGCGTATGCCAATTTGGGCTTTGACCGTTTTATTCCCTTGGAAGCCTTTGGCGAGTTGTCTGACGAAGATTACACATATTCCAAGTACTGGGCAAGAGACAGCGTTATTCTTGACCAAATCAAGGGCACTATTAACAGCTCGGAAAGCGCCGATATGATTATGACGGTAACCGTTCAATGTCACGGAAAATACCACACCGAGTATTTAGAAAATTTTGATTATCCTGTCACTGTGAGCGGTTTTGAAGAAGATGAGGTTTATACTAACATCTTGTCATACTATGCCGCAATGTCAAGAGAAGAAGATGAGTTTATTAGAGAACTGCTTGAGTATTTAGAAGGCTTGGATGAGGAGTCTGTCGTAATAATTTACGGTGACCACCTGCCCACCTTTATCGAAGAAAACGAGCAGTTGACCGACTACGACGAAGAAATCAACCCTAATGCTAAATACGACTCTGAATATGTAATTTGGCATACAGGGGGAATAGACCTCAAGAATAACAGCGTTAAGCCACTCAAAATGCGCTCTTATGAGCTGTGCGCTTATGCCTTGGATATGGTCGGAATAAGAACGGGAAACATCGCACGCCTTTATTACGCTGACTTGACGGAAGAAGAGCTTATAAAGTACAGAAACGCTTTGGCATACGACTTTTTGGAGGGTGACGGCTACTATTTTAACGGAGATTCACCATACAGCACTTTAGATATGGATATTGGATTGACGCCTGCTGTTGTCAACGGATATGAAATTGATACCGAAACAGAGCAGTTATTTATCAACGGCATTGGGTTTAATCCGTCCTCGTATGTTTTTATTAATGGAAGTCGGTATTCTACCGAATATATCAGTTCCGAACGCCTGGAAGTAACCGAACAAGTTACTATAGAAAACGGCGATGAGATAACAGTACAGCTTATGACAACGGATTTGGTTTTGTTGGACGAAAGCGAAAAGTTTGTTGTTGATGACTTGCCGGAAGGCGGCAAACTTACCGCCAATCAAGGGAAGGTAGGTTTTCACTTCACATTAAATATTGCTTTAGTCACAGCGATATCAATCGTAGTGATTGTCGTTGCTTTGATAATAACATTTAGAGTTATTAAGAACAAAAAGAAACGCCGCAAAGAAGTAAAGGACGGCAAAACCATTGTCGATTGTGAGATGCAATAAGATTTAACAAGTTCTATTGCGCTTTGTACTGCAAGTACAAAGCGCATTTTTGTTGGGGTACCCCAAAAAGCCTGACGACTTCTTGGGGAATTGTTGCAGAGAAAAATAAAAACAAAACAAAATGCTTTATTTTTCTATTGACTATGAATAAAGTTGATGATATAATAATCTTGCACAAGTATATATTAATATAAGCAACTATTTGTGATTATTTTTTACAAACGGGAGGCGTTATTCTTGACAATGAAACGAATTTTATCCGCCCTATTATCCATGGTAATGATCATAGGTCTTATCGTGGCGATTCCCTCCGTCGTTGAACCTTTAGAGGTTTCTGCTGCAACTAACTATGCGTTGACAGCCACCTACAGAGGTGCAGACGGGATAGGCACCAACGGTACCGGCAACTACGGTGACGGTACATCTTGGAACACTTACCACAGTGGTAAGCTTAATGACGGTACCATAGGCTCTGCAAAGACGAGTACAACCTCCAATACAGTAGAAATGTGTATTGGCGATGTAGCCTCTCTTACAAAGGGTACAATAACACTGTATTTTAAGTTGAGTGAAGCTTCTACCGTAGGCACGGTTGATATTTTCGCTAATCGACGCGACTCTGCATACAGAGGTTACCCGGATACCGTTAGCGTATATGTTGGTAACAGCGAATCCGACGTTTCAGCCTCTACCCTTTTAGGCACTATTAGCGAAAGCGACAGTACCGCTCATAGCTCTGACGGTTACGTAAAGAGGTACTCCGTTACAGGTGCTGCTAAAACAGGTACATACGTTATCATCCAAATGGTAATAACCGCTACAAACAGCAGTACAACCGAAGGCGAAGGCGTTGTTGCCGTTACTGAAGTTCAGATTTTGGAAGGCTTAATCGGTACTAAAGATGTTTCTGCCAGCGTTACATACAAAGGCGCAACCGGCACAAATGCCAACGGTACAGGTAACTACGGTGAAGCCAATTGGACCACCTATAGTGCAGGCAAGCTTAACGACGGCGTTATCGCTTCCACTTATTCCGAATCTACGCAAGGCCAAAATGTAGAAATTTACCTTGACAATTTTGCGGTTGGTATGGTTTACGTTTACTTCAAGTTGCCCGAACGTGCTACCGTTTGTGAGGTTAACGCATATGCAAATGTCCGCTCTAACAGTACAAATAGAGGTTACCCCGACCCCTTTAATATTTACGTAAGCGATAGTGAGTCTCCCACAACCCTCCTCGGTACAACTTCTTACACAGCGCATAATACTGCTGTTAGAAAGTACACAGCAACGGGTTCCGCTACGGGTAATTACGTAATTCTCGCAATGAATGTCCCTACAAATGTTTCAGTTATAGCGCTTACTGAAGTTCAAATTATTACCTCTGTAAACGCTGATAAGTTCAACGCTCCTACCCTTACCGGCTCTACCGGCAGAGCAACCTATACCGTTCCCACCGTTACTTGGAACGCAGTTGAAGGTGCTGAAACATATGACGTATATCTTAACGGAACAAAGGTGGTTTCTGATACGACAACCCGTTCCTATACCCCCACAGGTCTTGTACCCTTTGAGCTTTACGGCAGGACAGGTCAACGCTCCTGCGAAAGCGTAACTGTTGTTGCAAAGGGTAGCGGCAAGAGTGATTCTGACGCTTCCGCTGCGTTTGAGTTCCTTTATGTAAACAAACCCACCAATTCATCCGGAACGCCCGTAACAAGCGCAGATGTTATCCTTGATGCAGGCCACGGCGGATCTGACCCCGGCGCAATGCTTGATACAAGAGAAGAAGCGGATGACAACCTTAGAATGGCGCTTGCCGTAGGTAAATACTTGGAAGATGCAGGCTTTTCTGTTGCGTACACACGTACAACCGACGTTTTTGACAGTATATATACAAAGGCCGCCAAGGGCGAAGCCGGCAACTACAGGGCATTTGTAAGTTTCCACAGAAACTCTGCAACAAGCCTTGCAGAAGGTGTTGAGTATTATTATCAACCGGGTGATACAATATCTCAACCCTTGGCAGAAGCTTTTAATACAGAATTTGTTGCAGACGGTATTTGGAAAAACAGAGGCGTTAAAACAAACACGTTTGTTGTTCTAACACAAACAAACTTCCCCGCTGCACTTATAGAGCTTGGATTTATTAACAACCCCGATGAAAACACCAAATACGATACATATTTTAATGAAACCGCTCAAGCCTCTGCAAGAAGTATTATGAGGTTCCTCGGTCACAGCGCAGGTTATACAGGTTATATAGATGCACCTGCTTCCGCGGCCGTTTCCGGTGCGGCAACCACAGTTTCTGCATCTGTTGGCAATTATGGCTCTGATGCGAAGTTTGATATAAGAGGTTGGATGCTTCACAGCTATGGCATAAAAGCTATGGAATACAGCGTTAACGGCGGTGCTTGGACTGCACTCGCTCTCTCTGATCGCAGTGGCGAGCTTGGCGGATACACAAATTATCCCAACAAGGCAAATTCCGGTTTTGGCAGTACAATCAGCACTGCTGGTTGGGCAGCAGGTACTTATACCATAAGTGTTAGAGGTACTACAATTTGGGATTCTACAACCAAATACACCCAGACCTTCGACGTTGCTACCATTAACCTAACAGTAAACGATACCACCCCCAATGAATACACCGTGACCTTTGTTGATTGGGACGGCACAGTTCTTAAAACACAGACCGTTACCGAAGGCGGTGCCGCAACTGCGCCTACTAATCCCACAAGAGAAGGTTATACTTTCAGCGGTTGGGATAAGGCCTTTAATAATATCACAGGCGACACTACCGTTACTGCAACCTACACAATCAACAGCTACACCGTTACCTTTGTAGACTGGGACGGCACAGTTCTTCATACGCAAACTGTTACCGAAGGCGGTGCCGCAACCGCGCCTACTAATCCCACAAGAGAAGGTTATACTTTCAGCGGTTGGGATAAGTCCTTTAATAATATCACAGGCAATACTACCGTTACCGCAACCTACACAATCAACAGCTACACCGTTACATTCGTAGTTGATGGCGTTACTGTTGACACCCAAACCGTAACCTACGGCAGTGCCGCTACCGAGCCTAATGTTGGCACCAGAGAAGGCTATACCTTCAGCGGTTGGGATAAGGACTTCACAGCAGTTACCGAAGATATGACCGTATCCGCTCAATACGAACAGATTATGTTTACCGTAACCTTCGTTGCTGATGCTAACGGCACTCTCAACGGCACCACTTCTGTTTCTGTAGCTTACGGTACTGACCTCAGCACCGTAACCTTCCCCGAAGCAGTTGCTAACGACGGTTATGAATTCTCCGCATGGTCTG
>JAZUQW010000094.1:0-7999 GCA_045605905.1 Eubacteriales bacterium | reverse complement strand
TCGTTTTGAACGAAAAAAACAATAAATTGTAGAAAATCCAGGGATGTCCTCCCTGGATTTTCTACTTTAGAGCAACTGTATTCTATTATTTTTCGTGCTCTGTGCCTTTGTCAGCGGTCTGACCCCAAGAAATCTGACGATTTCTTGAGGACCCCGACAAAAACGGCGGAAGTCTTATTCTTGACTTCCGCCGTTAGTCTTATTACTATTCTTCTATCAGTTCAAACTTATAACCAACGCCCCAAACGGTCTTAAGCGCCCATTTGTCGCTGGCACCTTCCAGCTTTTCGCGCAGACGCTTAACGTGTACATCCACGGTACGGCTGTCGCCAAGGTAATCAAAGCTCCACACCTTGTCAAGCAATTGGTCGCGGGTAAACACCCTGTTGTAGTTAGAGGCAAGGAAATAAAGCAGCTCTAACTCTTTAGGCGGCAAGCTCATAGGTCTGCCCTTAATGCGCAGCTCGTAACGCTGTAACGAAATCTCTATATTGTCAAACCTTATCATTTCGCCGTCGTTTACCTCGTGCTTGGTAAAACGCCTTAAAACCGCTTTAATACGGGCAAAAACCTCTTTCATATCCAAGGGCTTGACCATATAGTCGTCTGCCCCCAGCTCCAAGCCCAAAACCTTGTCGATAATATCGCCCTTGGCTGTAATCATTATAATGGGCTTGTTGGAATGCTCTCTAATCTCACGGCAAACCTGCCAACCGTCTTTTTTGGGCATCATAACGTCCAACAAAACAATGTCAGGCTCATAACTGCGAAAAACAGAAACCCCCTCCGCACCGTCATAAGCCACCTTTACTTCGTAACCCTCGTTTTCCAAATACATACGCAACAGATAACAAAGGTCACTGTCGTCATCAATAACAAGCACTTTCGTCATTTTTATGCCCAACCTTTAAGAAATATTTTGTTTATCAACAAAAACTGTTCATATTTAATCGCTACAGTTTGTATTATAATCCTATTCTCTTAATAAGTCAATAACAATTTTTATTATTTCTTAAAAGTTATCAGTGTTAACCGACCCGTTTTTTCGGAAACGCCTGCAAAAAGGCATTTGTCTGTTATATACTGCAGTGTATGTAAATTATTGTATTGTAAATCTCATGCAAAGCGTTTGCGAAACAGAGTCCCCTGCCACCGAATAGTCGTAGTGCGCATATCCCACAACGGGCTCATCGCTGTTGCGTACGGTATGCGTGTTGTAATCTGCGTATATTTCTGCTTTGATAAGCTCGCCTTCGATCGTAACCGAACGAATCTCAAGGCTTTTCTCTTTTATGTGGGGCAACGCATAGGAGGCGCCTTCTTTTAGCTCGTATAGCTCTTCACCGCTGTCCTCGTCAAACCAAGTGCTTTCCTTGTTGTATGTGTAGTCCCATTTCATAACCAAATAATGCTTATTCATAACCAACACCTCTTGTTTATGTTCCTCATTCTGCATAGGTATAATCGGCAGTGTTTAAATCGTGCACCGCGCCCGAGTAGTTGTATGTAAAATTGTAAACCTCCCATTCGTTGCTGTCGCCTATGTTGCATCGTGCCTCAAATCCGTGATCCATCAATATGTTCGGATTATTTCGCACGAGTTTTGCGGTGATAGCCGCCTTCTCTGTAAAGATGGCTTCCGTGGGCGGATCGGCTTCTATTAGCCCGTGTTTACCGCCCTCGGTTTGTTTAAGAATTTTACATATCAGCGCATCGTGTGTGAATTCCCCAAGCGTCGGTGCGTGGGTTTTATAAAACCCACTGTCTGCTTTATAGATCAGCTTGTTGTTTTTGTCAATAAGCACATCTATTCCCTTGATTTTCGTTAATATGTAGGTACCGTCGGGCAACCCTGTACCCAGATTCTCGCCTTCAAAAACGAATGTAATGTGAGAGGCATTTTCGCCTTTGTTGTAACGAATGGTACAGAAATCATTATCCCAGAACGCCAGACGAGCGAATATGCCGGCGTTCTTTTTCTCATACCGGACTTCCCAAACGCCCCTGTTGTTGTCCATATCCAAGAGAAAGGACTCGAACTCTTCCACAGTGCGGGTGGACTCGCCAACAACGGTATAATCGATTTTATACACATCGAAAACAAAGAAGAGAATTACCCATATGACAGCACTGATAATAAGAAATATACCAAAGATTTTCAGAAGCTTCAGCAGAGGTTTGGCTAATGCCTTAAGCAACCCGGCACCCGCGGCGTTGGGTTGGACTTTCTTGCCGGCTTCTTGCCAGTGCCTTTCTGCTTCTCGCTTTCGCGCACAATTGGGACAGCAGTTTGAGTTATCATACGGGATGATTGCTCCGCAATGACGACAATGGTGAATGGCCATGTCACATTCTCCTATTGATTATTCAACTTGTTACTTAAACGCCTTGGGGTTGATATCCTTTATCTTTTGCTTCATTTCTTTGGACATAGTCTTATCGCAAAAGTATAATGAGCTTTTTTCGAGAACGACTCCTATCGGCGGCTCTGTTTCAAATTCCACAACCTTCACACTGCACATCAAACCCATTTTTTCAACGGTAACGTTATTGGGCAAGAAGATTTTTCTTATGGAGTGGCAGTTGGAAAACGCACCGACACATATCTTCACAACGCTTTTAGGAATAATGAGTTCCTCGTTAAGGTTTTTACATTCCCTGAAGGCGTAAGTGCCTATCTCTAATAGCTCCTGATTAAAACGAACCTCTTTCAAATTCGAGCATCTATCAAACATATATTCCGGAATCTTCTTTGTTCCGTCAGGGACAACTACCACCGAATGAGATGCAAGAAAATCATTTCTTTGTGTCGCCGTCATCCCCAAAAGCTTGTTCCAAACATCCGCGTTGCTTTCGGTAACTTCTTCTGTCACCGGCGCAACGGATATTTTTTTAGCAACGGTCGCCTCTTTATCAACCTTGGTTGCAACGCTTGCTTCTCCGGGCGTTGAGCCGTAAATGCGGGCGATGATCTCATCGCTTGCTTCCGACACCTTGCAAACTCTTTTGTCGTTTTCGTAGTAATATTCAACTGCCGTACCGTCGGGAGCGGTAAGAACACCCTTTCCGTGACGCACACCGTCCTTAAAGTCGCCCTCATAGAGATAGTTGTCGGTATATAAGTGTTTCCCTTTTCCGTGGAATTTTCCTTTCAGAAAGCCGCCTTCGTGATAACCACCGATTGTCCAAACATATCTGCCGTTTCCGGTACGAAAATCTTCAAACCAATCACCCTCATAGGTGTCGCCTGACGGCCAAGTCATTTTGCCCCTGCCGTGACGGTTGTCGTCCTTGAACTGCCCTTCGTATTTGCAACCGTCGTTATATACGCGTATTCCGTGGCCGTTAAAGTTTCCATCCACAAAATCGCCTTCGTAATAGGCACCGCTTGCCCATGTATACTTTCCTTTGCCGGACATCTTGTTATATACCCAATCACCGTCATAGGCGTCGCCCGTATCATTCCAAAGCATTTTTCCCTTGCCATGGCGCAAAGAGCCGTGCACACCGCCAACATACAGATCACCGTTAATATAACGGCGTTCCATATTCCCTTTGAAACTGCTACCCATCCAGCCCCATAACAACATTTTGACCTGAAATTCTCCGGTTTTTCCCGAAACACGAACCTTGTTGCCGAACTTATCGGTATAGGTGCGCCAATCCATTGCCCGTTCTTCTGCTCTTGCTCTCTCTGCTTCTTTTCGGCTTTTTTCAGCGTTATAGCTGTTGGAGCTACTTGAACTCATTGTATTTTTGCAAGAGATACACACCCCTATACCGGGGATGTAATCAAATTCGCCGTGACATTTAGAACACTTTCCCCATAATTAAACCTCCTTATTTGTTCAGCGTAATGTCGTAGATCGCATAGGTGTGGGAACCGTTGTCTTCGGGACCGCAGTTAAGCCAAAACATCAGTCTGTCGCACTCACCGATCTCAACGGTAAAGGTAGTAGGCTCCATGTTCTTGGAAAGGGTGATCTCCTTTACACATTCATCGTCTGCGCCAATCATCAAAGTTGATTCGTCTTGAACGATCATACTGCTGTTATCCTTCTGCATTGCAACGGTGAACGTAACCGAGGTATATCCGCTGTCCTTGATATTTGCCATGGCGAATGCGGATTCGTGCGCTTCGCCCGATCCTGCAAGAGCAATTACAGTGAGCCCCCAACCACCCCAAAAGTGGGTGCCAAGTACGCCCGCGCCACCAACGCCTGCCATATCCAGTTCCATATGGATATTGGTTTTCAGCAAAATTCCCTTGTTGTAGGTCTTGCCGCCTATCGTAAAGGTGTTTTTATTGGATGTTCCGTCGTAGTAGCCGTCTACAACGCTGACTGCTCCGATCTGCTTACTGATGTGAGAATTGTAAACGTCGTAGAAGCCGAAGGTGCCTATTAAGTCACAGGAGTTACCGAAGTCCTCGGGTTTCCTTTCGGGGAACAGATCGGTTTCCACATATCCTTCGGGATATGCAACAAGATTTGCAATGCCGACCACGGGGCGCTCCATAAGTTGGTTGGTAAGCTTTCCGGAAACAAATTCAAGATGCTTACATCCCGTAACGTCAACGACATACTCTTGCGGAAGCATTGTACACTTGACGTCGATGGTTTTGATGAGCTTTCCCTCTGCATAGATCTCGATCTGCTCGTTTTCGTAAACGTTGCTGTTGGAAATATGTCCCGCAACGAAGGATATTGTATTATATTTTCCACCGAGATTGAAGGCTGCATAAGCGGGTTTAGAGGAAAGCACGTTGTGGGATGCATGCAGCATAACGCCTTCGTTATATTTTATACCACCCATAGAGAAGGTCTTAAACTGTGTCGAGCCGTCAAGAACTGCGTCATCCTGCATATTGCTCAACACACCGAACACGCCAAGCTCCGAAACCATCTTCACGGGTCTGTCGGGATAATCCTGTGAAGAACCTGTAATGCTTTCAAGCGCCTCTTCAGTGGTCGCCACATAAGCGTCGGCAATGCCATAATAAGAGCCTGTTGCGTTTCCGAAGTTCTCGTTGCCTTCATCGGTCATCCACCCAAATTTAAGCTGATGGCAGCCCGTTACGTCAAGGGTCACCTTTCTTGGTAGCTCGTGTGTAGAATACTTTTCCTCGTGAACGACTTTGCCATCGGCATAGACAGTCAGCCATGCCGAGCCCTCATCGTGGGTGGTTGTTCTGTCTGCCGCGCCTGCGGTAAAGGTTAAATAATTATATTTTCCCTCAAGGTTGAAATAAATATCTTCCTCATCATCGGTAACTACGCCCATAGAAACGAAAGTTGCAATAACATTTTCGTATTTGGTACCGCTCATATTGATGTAGTTTCTGCCTTCGGAGGATTCGCTGATATTGGGATAATACACAGCACCCGATGTGCCGGGGATAAGATAAGGCTTAAGGTCCTTGATAAGCTGTACAGCCTCACTGCCTGCGGGTTCGGTAACGTGTCCTGTTTCCTGCGCGTCACCATCCCAAACGGTAAGTTCAAGAACGGGCACGCCGTGGGGAGATAATTCTCTGCCGCCTTCCACCATCTTAAAAGTGAAATTTTTTCCGCCCGATACGTTGTACGTGTATCTAACGGGGGTTTGATAATTAGAGAACAAAACCTCGTCAATCACTTTGCCATCCAACAAAAACTGAAGACCGACCTTAACTTCCTTTGCCTGCCCGGACAGAGTAGGCGGAGAGCAGGCATACGAGCTGCTATAAGCCGGAACTTCCTTGCCGTCCTTATCGGTCTTCATCTCGATCACACCGCATTGACCGCCAATCACAAAGCTGATGTTTTGGTAAAGCCCGTCAAGGGGCAGATCCACTTGGGCATTCTCGTCGCCGCTCTGCTGTGCGCGGAACACAAAGCCGCCGTGGTAAGCATGGCCGCCCATCCATAAAACATCAGTAGCTTTTTCATATTTGTACACTTCAATTCCGCCTGTTACGCAGACGGGATCGTGCTTATTGACATAGTAATTCTCAAGATACGGTGGATTGAATTCATCCTTCGGTTCGTCGTCATCGGACGATCCGCATCCCGGAAGGATTGATGCGAGCATTGCCATGCAGAGCAATAAAGCCGTTAACTTGATAAGTTTTTTCATCATGTGTACTCCTCCGTTATAGTGATTTTTTTAAAATCTTTTTCATCTTCTCCAAAGAAGAAATATACAAATCCGTCAAGTGTGTCAAGAAAATCCATCTCGTTGTCCAGTGGGTCGTACTGAAACAGTAGCTTTGGCGGCCCATCCACATAGTTCCAATCGCTTGGCACACCGAATAGTCGCGTGCAGACCTCGTCCTCGTCCGCCTCGGCAAACTCCATTAAGTACGCTTCGGTGTACTCTTCAAAGCCCTCTACGGCGGCGTTGAAATCATCTATGGCAAGCTCGGGCTCGCCGTCGTGATATCGCACATCCGCGCCGAGGTGATATTTTCCGCCTTCGGTGTGCAGGAAAATGTAGAGATACCCCCTGTGCGGAAGTCGGTTTTCGCGGTCAAGCTCTGCTATGTCGGACAGCTTGATCTGACAAAAAAACAGCTCGTCATCGTAGAAATCCCCCTCCCACGCAAGAGGAACGGTGGGTATTCCGAAGAACTTACTTGCTGCCGGGTCGTAGCCTTCGGGGGCTTTTTTCGCCACAATCTTTATTGCTTTGCTCATACGTTTATCCTTGCCTCACAGATAAATCTTTTTTACTTACTGCGTTAGGGCGTTTCGGTTTCCTCTTTCTGTATACTCATAATGTCCCCGATGTCGCAATCCAAAACCTCGCAGATGCGAATCAGAACATCCAGCGAAACCTTCTTATCCCGCCGTAAGCTCGTCATAGTGCCCGACGCCATATCGGTTGCTCTTCTAAGGTCTGCCTTGCTCATTTTTTTATCTATAAGAAACTTCCATAGTTTGTTGTAGCTTATCGTCATTGCCATTGTTAGCTCCTTGTTGTTTCATTGCAGTTTTATATTCGTTCAATCAAAATTACATGCCGTAAAGCAAAATATTCTTTTCATACTTTGTATTATACCATTGTTTCTTAAAAAGCACAATAGAAAACAAGCAACGTTTAGCGAACTTTCGCAAGAAGTTGATGTATTTGCATAAACTTTTGGCATTAAACAGCGCTTTAAACAAACGATAGATATTCAGATTCCTATTGAAAAAGGAGCCGATCGGACCTATTGCAATGGTTACAGCGGCTCTTCTTTTCAATAAAGAAAGAAGTTGATTAATATTTCATAACAGTTGTATTCGCGCGCCTCATTAAGCAAAATAAATGGTGGCAAAGAGCGTTATAATCCTTGCCACCGTTTTATATTATTTAACTTTAATCATCAACAAATTGCCTTCTTTCACCGATACTTTTGCAATTCTCCCCGGCAGAACCTCGTTGCTGATTCCGTATTGATACTCGCAGCTGATCTCGGCATTATCAAGAAGGTACTTTGCATTTTCAATGGTTATTCCTTTTGCTGTTCCCGTTATGTTCAACAGCGAAAAGAACGAATAAGAATCCTCGATATAAGCCGGCTGACTCGAAACAATTTCCATCTCGGAGTAATCGTCTATGATACAGCCTTTCATGCCAAGGTAATCGAGGTACAACAATATAGATACATTCCCGAGAGTATGGTCAAGTCTTGCGCCGATAACACCAACCATAAGGAACTCATTGCATCCTCTTTTGATTGCTTCCTTGACGGCATATACCGTATCCGTATCATCCTTCTCACAGGGCAGTACGATAGTTTCCACATCAAGGTGGGGGTTATCGTGGGAGTCAAAATCTCCCACGATAAGTCCGGGTGTTACCTCAAGGGCATCCAAATGCTTCAGCCCGCTGTCACAGAAGATAATGTAATCATTTTCACACAGTCTGCCTCGGATATATTCATAATTGTTTATATCGGCACCGCCGACAATAACACAGCGTTTCATAATCTCACCTTACAAAATATCAATGTACTCTCCGTTCAGAGCCTTGT
>JAZUQW010000093.1:0-6937 GCA_045605905.1 Eubacteriales bacterium | reverse complement strand
AAATTACCCCAAGAAGCCTGACGGCTTCTGGGGGTCCCCGACAACAAAAAACGAGCAGTAAAAACTGCTCGTTTTGTGGCGGAAAGACAGGGATTCGAACCCTGGTGACGCTATTAACGCCAACACGATTTCCAGTCGTGCGCCTTAGACCAGCTCAGCCATCTTTCCATAGCTACGGGGCAAAACCCTCGGTCGCAAGGCATATTATAGCATAAGCTTTGCCCCGTGTCAATAGCAAATATTTAATTTTTTGTTTTATTTTTTCTGCGTTTCTTTGTCGGAAATAAACTTATATACAAGTGCCGCAAGTACGCCGCCAACCAAGGGTGCAACTATAAATACCCAAACGTTGCTCAAAGCATCGCCGCCAACAAAAAGTGCGGGGCCAAAGCTTCTTGCCGGGTTAACCGAGGTGCCGGTGAAGTATATGCCCAACAAATGCACCAAGGTGAGGGAAAGACCTATAACCAAGCCTGCAACTGCGCCGTTTTCCGCTTTAGAGGTTACGCCTAAAATCGCCAAGACAAAAACGAAGGTTAAAATAATTTCAATGATGATAGATGCGGTAACTTCGTCCTTGTATAATCCGTTTGCGCCTAAACCAAGGATTTTATAATCATCCCCAAGCACGCCCATAAGCGCGGCGGCGCCGGCTATTGCGCCTGCAAATTGCGCAACAACGTAACCTATAAAATCAACCACGTTAAGCTTGCCGTTTACAAGCATGGCTATGGATACAGCCGGATTGATGTGACAGCCCGAAACATTACCTATAGAGTAAGCCATTGCCACAATAACCAAACCGAAAGCCAAAGCGGTTGCAACATAAGCCGCGTTGGCCGCTCCTGTACAGCCTGTAACCGCGGCAACACCGCAGGCAAAGAAGACAAGCACAAAGGTACCGATAAACTCTGCAACGTATTTCTTTAAAGATTGCATAATAAGCCTCCTGTATGTATTTTTTATAATTATATCACATTAGTTTCCTGCAATCAATAGTTTTTGCATAATTTGCACAAAAAAATATAACGGCACATCGAATATTTGGCGAAAATGTCAAGCAAATACCTTCTGTGGTTGACATTGCAGAAAAAACGGGGTATAATATATTCAAAGAGAGGAAATAGTTATGAAACAGGCAAAGATACAGTTGTCAGACCATTTTACATATAAAAGACTAATTCGTTTTGTGCTTCCGTCGGTGGTAATGATGGTATTTACCTCGATTTACGGCGTGATAGACGGGCTTTTCGTTTCCAACGTTGTGGGCAAAACACCATTTGCCGCCATTAACCTTATATGGCCCTTTATTATGATGCTTGGGGCTATAGGATTTATGTTTGGCACCGGTGGCACAGCCATTGTGGCAAAGACTTTGGGCGAGGGCAAGCGTGAGCTGGCAAACAAATACTTTTCAATGCTTGTTTTGGTTACCTTTGTTTGCGGCATCATAATTGGCACAGTGGGCATTTTTTTGCTTCGCCCTGTGGGCGTTTTTTTGGGCGCCGAAGGGGATATGCTTGAATATGCCGTAACCTACGGCGCGATAAACCTTTGTACCTTGCCGTTCTTTATGCTTCAAATATTGTTTCAAAGCTTTTTTGTGGTGGCAGAAAAGCCTACCCTTGGGTTGGCGGTGACGGTGGCGGCGGGCTTTACCAATATTATATTGGATGCGGTGCTTGTTTATCCCTTTAAGCTGGAGGGCGCAGCGGTGGCTACCGCGTTAAGTCAATGTGTAGGCGGAATTGTTCCGTTGGTATACTTCTTTAGAAAAAATACTAGCCTACTTAAGTTTACCAAGCCGGCTTTTTACGGCAGGGTGCTTTTAAAAATATGCACCAACGGATCTTCAGAGCTTATGAGCAACATCTCCGCATCCATAATAGGCACCTTGTTTAACCTACAGCTTATGGATATAGCAGGCGAGGACGGCGTATCCGCATACGGCGTTATTATGTATGTTTCCTTTATGTTTATGTCCATATTTTTTGGGTATTCCGTAGGCAGTTCGCCCGTTATAGGCTATAACTACGGTGCGGGTAATAAACAAGAGCTTAAAAACATGTTTAAAAAGAGTCTTTCGCTAATGGTTTGCGGAGGCCTGGCTATGGCGGCTGTCAGTATGCTTGCGGCAAGACCGTTGGCAACTATGTTTGTGGGCTATGATCAAAAACTTTGCGATATGACAACAAGAGGTTTCTTCCTTTATGCCTTCAGCTTTTTGTTCAGCGGACTTAATATTTTCGGCTCGGCTATGTTTACCGCGCTAAACAACGGTGCGGTCTCCGCGGCGATATCGTTTTTGCGCACTTTTGGCTTCCAGGCGGCGTTTGTACTGTTATTGCCAAAGCTTTTGGGCTTGGACGGAATTTGGCTATCCGTTTGTGGGGCAGAGCTGCTTGCTCTTGGTGTAACCGCTTTCTTTACGGTCAAAAACAGAAAAAGATATCATTATATGTAATATAGGAGGGCTTGTTATGAAAAAAATAATCACTATAGGACGTGAATTCGGCAGCGGCGGCAGAGAGCTTGGCAGACGCTTGGCGGAAGAGCTTGGCTTTGAGTATTACGATAAAGAGATAGTTGCCGAAATTTCCAAAAGAACCTCGCTTTCGGAAAGCTATGTAAAAAGCGTTGTGGAGTGCAAGCCTCACCAACTGTTTCCAATAACCATCGGCAAAAGCATAGCGTATGTTGGCGATTATCAGTTTTCGCAAATGCAGTCTGTATATCAGGCACAGGACAGTATAATTAAAGATTTGGCAAATAAATCCGACTGTGTAATAGTTGGCCGCTGTGCCGACTATATACTGCGCGAACAAAGCCCCTACCGCATTTTTGTCTATGCCGATAAGGAGTGTCGCTTGCAACGCTGTATGACCCGCGCCGAAGACGGAGAGGGTATAAAAGAAAAAGAGATGAAACAGCGTATAAACGATATAGACAAGGGCAGGGCAAAGTACTATGATTTTTATACCGGCCAAAAATGGGGCGCTAAAGAAAACTATGACCTGCTTGTAAACACTTCGGATAAGGAAATAAAGGCTCTTGTAAAAGGGCTTGCGGAAATGCTTAAGAATGTTTTATAAAATATAATCCTTAATACGCATAAGAAACGCGCGGTTCACAAAATTGTGAACCGCGCGTGTGTTTTTTGTTGGGGTGGTTGCGGTAATTATGTTTATTGTTGTGTTACCGTTTTTCTTATGCAAAGGTAATCTGCTGTGCTGATAAAGCTGTTATCGTCAATATCGCCCGCCACGCTCTGCACTTCCGAAAGTGCGGATTTGCCGCAGAGATAGGATAACAAAGTGGCTCCATCGGTTGTGGTAACGGCACCGTCTCCGTCAGTGTCGCCTATAACCGCAACGGCCATTTCTTCGCCGCGGTCAAAGGAGTAAACAGTAAGCCCTGTTTTAAGCCCGGTCGTTGCGTTAAGCTCGGTCACACCGTCAAACAGCCGTATAGGGCTTAAGAAGCGCTCTTCAAAGCTTTCTGTCAAGGTGCCTGCATCTACCCTGTAAACAATGCTGTCGGTTTTCTTGTAATCTGCACCGTCTTTTAATACTATGCTCCAAAGCTTAAAGCCTTTGTATTCCCGCAGTACGGGATATTCTTCCACGCCTACCTGCTGATAATATACCGTCTCACCTGCGCCTTTGTTGATGTTGGCTTTAAGGGTACCGTCTTTAAGCTGGGTGGCGGTAAAGGTGGTGTAGGAGGCAGCCTGTGTGCCGTTCTTTTCGTAGGTGGCACCACTAACCGCCAAGGCGTAATTGTTGTTAATATATGCAGAGCCACAGCCCGTGGCGTGGTTGTTGTAATAAAGCTGGTAAGCTACACCAACGCTGCCGCCTGCAGTAACGGTGCCCGCGTTGTAACAGTCTTTAAAATAAACCGCTGTACCGTTGAGATAACATACAATGCCGCAAGCCCTTGCGGGATAAGCGGTGGTATTGGAAACCACACTTACTGCGCCCACATTATAGCAAGCAACTATTTTTGTGTTGGTAGTGCCGTAGAAATAGCCTACAACGCCGCCTGCACCCTTGGTGTTGGCAGAGCCACCGCCGTCGACAACAGATATATTGCCCGTGTTGCCGCAACGTTCTATAGAGTAGGGGTATCCGCTTACGGGGCCAACCGCGGGGAACCTGCCCACAATGCCGCCTGCAGAGTGGGTTCCCTCTACGTTGCCGTGGTTATAGCAGTCGCGTATTACCACGCTGTTTTTGGTGTTAACTGTGGAAGACCCTGATGTATACGTACCACCGCCCTGACCGTAGATACCGCCTGCGTTAAATTCAGTAACGGTGCCTTCGGCGTGGATGTAGCCGTAGTTTATACAGCCGGAAATCGAAACCTTGCCTACGGTGTAGCCGATAATACCTGCGGCTCTTGTGCTTGTAGAGCTAATTTCGCCGTAGTTAACGCAGTTGGTAATATTGCAACGGTAAGCCATAGTGGCGGCGTTTTTACCAAAACGGCATATCAAACCTCCGCTGTAGGAGGTGGAGCTTATCTTGCCGTAATTTATGCACTCGTCCATAGATAGGGTGTTGCCTTGAGTATAGCCGATAAGTCCGCCGGTCTGACCTGTGCCGCTGTGGTTGCCGTTGTTTATGCAACGCAAAACAACAATAGAGTTGCCGCCGTTGCCGTAGCCCACAAGACCGCCTGTGGAGGTGCCGCCGGAAAGGGTAGCGTTAACGGTTATATCCTCAAACCGTGCATTACCGGTAACCTGCATTGCAATGGCGCCGTTATAGCCGCCGCTAACGGCGATGTCACCTGCAACTGTCAGGTCTCTTACTGTACCGCTCATATCGTTAAACATAGGCACGCTTGTCGTCACCGTGTGTCCTTTGCCGTCAAGAGAACCTGTAAACAGGGTGGTATAGGTACTGCTTAAGGTAATATCGTTTGCTAAATAATAGTTGCCGTCAGCACTCATTGCGGCAAACTCTGCCGCACTATGGATAGCTGTGCCGTTGGTCTGTTCTTTATTAGCTACAAAGCTTTCAAATGCACTTTTCTGGGCAGGTGTCAAGCTACCTATGGTATAACTGCCTGCGGCAAAGCTTTGTGTTGTCATAAGCTTGTTTGCGGTGGGGGTAAAGTTAAATGCCCCTTCACGTACGGATGTGCTTGCGGTACCGTCGGTAGCGGTGGTGGTGCTTATGCCGCCGCCTGTGGAGTCCAGGTTGCAAACGCAAAACGCGGCGGAAACACTTTGGTCGGTCACCATGGTCAAGTACAGCCTTGTATAATTGCTGTTGCCCAAATTAAAGGAGCGTGTAATATTGTTCACAGAACCGTCTGTAGCGTGGTAATAGTCGTGGCGTTTAACAAGAGTGCCGCTTTCGGTGTAGCCGATACTTCTTGCGGTGCGGTCGATGGGGAAAATGCGATCGGCAGATATAGAACCCGCACCGTCGTAAGCTATCGCCGCAGCGTATCTGTCGGTATGATACTGTACAGCGGTTACATCCTCATTAACGGTAACAAGATACGCGCTTTCGGTGGCGGATATCTTGTCCTGTATCAAATAAGAATCACTAAACACCATAGGGCAAAACGCCAGCTCGCCTGCAGGCAGAACATATTGTCCCCTTTGATATGCCATATTCATTTGTGATTCAACGGTGGCATCTGCCACGTTAAGACAGCTTGCCTCGTCTGCGTTGTTGTAGCACCAAAGTGTAAAATCGCTTAAGTCAACTTCTACGCCCGATGCGTTATATATCTCTATGCCCTCCAAATGGTCTGTGCCTTTATAGTTCTTTATTACTTCAGTTATGTATATGGGCGCAGAGAAGAACAGCGTTACACGGTCGACATCGCTGTAAACGCCGTCTACCTTGCTACAGCTTTTTATAACGGTATCGGTGCTTACGGATATGGCACTGCCGTAAAGCTTTCTGGTCTCCGAGTTGCGGGGGTCGGTACCGTCGGTGGTGTAATAGATTGCACCGTCTCCTTCCAATGTAACATACTGTATGCCCGAATACACATCCGTGTGGTGTGAAGGTGTGGGTGCATTAATCTTTGCATAAGAGAAGGTGGTCATTACGGGTAGGTGGTCAGAAGCCACCATAAGCTCCGGCGCCTTGTTGCCAACGTAGTACTTGGTGGGTATAAGGCTTTGGTCTGTGTAGAATATATGGTCTATAGGCGTGTTTGGTGCGCGAGTAAAATCATAGCCGGTGATTTTGTTCATAGAGTATTCGTACTTAACAAAGCCTTCATTACCGTAAATAGAGCTTTCAAAAAACTCGTTAAGGTACTTATACGCAGGGTCGTAAACCCTCATGTTAAAGTCGCCGGTAAACACCGTGGGAATAACGCCGTATATCGCGTATATCTCCTCCATTTTTTCGTATGCCTGTGCGGCATTGGAAAGCCTTGCCTCTATAGCCTCTTCATCGGAGTAGCCCGTATAGTCGCTGTGGTTAAGAGCAAAGTGGGCATTAAGCGCCAACACATAACCGCCGGTTTGCTTATCCTTAAGCACCGCCCACGCCAACCCTTTTGTGCCTGCGTAAGAAGCAATTTGTGTTGCGGTCATATCCTTTATATTGTAGCTTTTGTCAAACAACAGCGCACCGTGAGCGTTATTGTTGTTGGTGTCGGCATTTGCCACCAAGGTGAATCTGCTCTTATTATATAGAATGGGCACATAGGATACGACGTTTGCAACGCTTGTATCTGTTCTGTATTCGTCCGCCAAGCCGTAGCCGCCGTCAGACTTCAATAGCGATGTGACGCCGGACTGATTAGCGGCGTTACGCTCTTGCAAGCCAACAATGTCGGGGCGCAGACCCGAAACAACATTACTCATATGATATGTACGGGTTATGCCGTTGCCGAAAAGATCTTTAGATTGGTCGGAATAAAGGGTGTTAAAGCTTAAAACCTTAATGGCGTTTACGTC
>JAZUQW010000092.1:0-2888 GCA_045605905.1 Eubacteriales bacterium | reverse complement strand
GAAAGGAAGCCGTTTTCGGCTTCCTTCAAGCTGATGACAAACCTTGTCATCAGCTTGACAGAGCGTTGAGAAAGGATACAGACAAGACGAACCGAGGCGAAAACTGTAGATTGCTACTGCGAGCCGAGGTTCGTTTTGAACGAAAAAATATAAAAATATCCAAAAATTTCGGAGAACTTTTCTCCGAAATTTTTACTTTATAGTAACCGTATTTTCTTTTTTCGTGTTCTGTGCCTTTGTCAGCGGTCTGAGCCATTACGGTTATACCGTAATGGCTTAAAATGTTTTGCGGTATTTTAAGCCCAACCGGAGGTCCAAGGCTCCGACTCTGCCTCGCTCTCCGAAGAGGAGTCTGACGTGTCGCCGCCCTCAATAATAACGCCGCTGTAAAGGTCATACAAGCCGTCAAAATGAAGCTTTACCTTCATATAGTCCGATGTGCTGACGCCGTATCCGTCCACATCTGCGGCAAGCTTTGCGGCAGCCTCCAAGCAGTTGTTTACAAGATGGTTCTTTATAGAGACATAATCTGTGGTGGTAACCTTGCCGTTGCCGTCAACATCGCCGGCTATTACCAAAATAAGCTCTACGGTTTCGCCAACGTCATTGCTTTCATAGCAAACCTTACAGCCTGTGCCCAAGATACTGTCTTCTGCCAAAGCATTGTTATTTGCATCAAAAACAGAGTAGCCCGAACGGGTATAAACCGTTCTAAATGCGGCAAGGGTAGTTCTTTCCGGCACGCCGTAAAGATAACCGCCGCTTTCTGTCAGTGTTGCCTCCTCCGCAACTGTTACGGGGGCGGGCAATATATTAAACACTAAAGCGCCTACACACAGCACAAGCGCCACGGTTAAACACATTCTTTTCATTTAACAAGCCCTTCCTTTCGGTGTCTTTTTTTCTTTTTACGCGCCTATACCCTTTGTAAGCATCATCTTTATGCTTGCCAAGTCGGCGGTGGAAAGTACACCTTCGCCGGTAATATCTGCCGCGGCAAAGGCGGTCCCCGTAAGGGTTATGTTGCCGCAAAGATGATTCCTTAACAACAAATAGTCAGCAGTGGTCAAATACCCGTCGCCGTTTACATCCATCGCAAGCCGAACCTCTGCCACAGCGTTGTTTTCAAACACAAAGAAGTCGCCCTTAAATGCATAGTCATCGGCAGACTTTTCGGTACCGTCGGAGCCAAGCAAAACACCGTCATCTGCAAGGTCGCCGCCGGTATAGCCGGGGATAACATACATAACGCCGTCTTTGGTATACCAACCGTCACCACGCATATCCTCGCAAACGATGGGCTTTATCTTAACAGTCTTGTCTGCGGCGCCTATGCCGTAAACAGATACAGGGCCGTTATCGGTAAAGCAGGTGCCCATGATCGCACCGTAGGTATCCATGTCAAACACAGCGTTACCGCTAACGCCTACCTTTGTTTTAAAAGATACGGAAACTGTTACCGTGTCGCCACTGTGGACAGATATAGGAGTCCTTACGGATTCGTCATAATCGTCATAAACATAAAGCAGATACACCCCGCGGGACACTCTGCCGGAATAACGCCACGCGCCGTCGGTTGGGAAGCCGTTAAGCGTAACGCCGCAAGGCTCAACCATGCTACTGTCAAAGCCTATTTCAAAATCCATACCGCAAAGCCCTTCTTGGGGCATAGATTCCAAACTAAAAGTAAGCACAATCTCCTCACCCCAAAAAACCTCTGTGGGTGCGGAAACGGTTAACCTATAGTTTTGCACGGCACCAACGGATATTACAGGCAGTAAACACAAGACTAAAAGTAAAGAAAACAAGCGTTTCATATTACATCATTCCTAAATCAAATTACATCTCTGCAATGATAGAATATCATATTTTTAATGTATTTACAATAGCTTTTTTTGTAAAAAGCTATGTTTTACGCTGTTTTTTTGTCGCATTAAGCTATCTTTTTTGCTTTTATTGTCTGCCTGCGGTCTTTACATAACGGTTAATTTTCTCCAGGGCGCCTTTTTCCAAACGCGAAACATAGCTTCGGCTTATGCCAAGCTTTTCCGCCACTTGCCGCTGGGCATAGCTTTTTCCTTGTGGGGTCAAGCCGTAGCGCAGTATTATTATGCTACGCTCTTTTTCTGTCAGCACCCTCTCCACCGCCTTGCGCACAAGTGACAGCTTTATATCTCTGTCTATCTCTTCCACTATGTCCTCGTCGGTGGAGATTATATCGATATAGGTCAGCGGGTTGCCGTCCTTATCCACGTCCACGCTTTCGTTTATAGAGGTCTCAAGCGACAACTTTTTTTGGCTTCTGAAATACATAAGTATTTCGTTTTGCAAACACTTGCCCGCATAGGTGGCAAATCGGGTGCCTGTTTCGGGCTTGAACGAGTCTATTGCCTTTATCAGCCCCACGGTGCCTATGGATATTAAATCATCTTGATCTTTATAGGATATGTAATATTTCTTTACTATGTGCGCCACCAATCGCAGGTTGTGCATTATAAGTTTATCCCGTGCCGCTTTGTCACCCTTGCGACAAAGCCTAAACGCCTCTCGCTCCTCGGCGGCAGAAAGCGGTGGCGGAAACGAGCCGCCTGCAGACCCGCTGCGCAACATCAAGCACACAAAACGCTTAAAAAATAGCATAAAAAAGCCCATCATATAAATCATCTCCGTAAAGGAATCTATATGATGGGCATTTGTATTTTATTACTTAATAATAGATGTGGTAGGGCTTTTTGGCTCTTGCAAAGTTTTGGGAATCTATCATCGCTGCTTCAACCGCTTTTGCGGGGTCAAAGACGGGCGAAAAAATATCCTCATTACCGTACAGGTGAACAAGGTGACCGCCGTTATAGGTGAACTCCAAATTGTCGCCTGCAAGGTTGCAAATC
>JAZUQW010000091.1:0-2210 GCA_045605905.1 Eubacteriales bacterium | reverse complement strand
TGTGAATAATCGGTCCATTGCTTTTAACTTTTGGTATGCACTGTTCGCATCTGACACAGCTTGAATCGACATCAAAATATGTCATAACTTCTTCGGATGGCAAATCTTTGCCGCAACAGTCGCATTCGTCTAAAAAAGGAGCCAATCCCAATAAAGTCCCCAAACGAACTTCAAAAACAGCTTTTATATGATCGTGGGGATAATCTTCTTTTTCTATTGTGTGAAAAGTATTAAGCAGAAGTCTTAAAAGCTCGTTGTCTTCAGAATTACCTATGAAAGAAATCTTACACAATTCTGCACAATATGATGCTAATGCAAAATGTTCAATATCCTTTGATAATTCAAAAAAACTACGGTAATACACGGCGTCAAGAATTGTCAGCACACCGGGGTTGTAGCCGCTGTAAAGGTGAAATTCGCTATATGTAAATAATTGGCAACAGCGAAAGTAACCAGCGCTGATGTTTTTTCCGCCAGCAGCCTTGGCATATATTACACCTTTGTTTTCAGTTAGAATAGTCAGTATTTTTCCTTTTTCGCCTGTGTCTGACTGCTTTATTACCAATCCACGGCATTTAATATACATATTTATTCCTCGTTGTTATATCCGAAGTCTGCCAAAAGTGTACGCCTGTCGCGCCAATTTTCTTTTACTTTTACCCACAAATCAAGATGCATGTGTATGCCAAACATCCTTTCAGCATCTTCTCGTGCATATGTGCCAATTTTCTTTAGTTTTGCACCGTTTTTACCGATAAGAATAGCTTTGTGTGCCTCTTTTTCACAATATATTTCAGCACGTACTTTTATAATGTCTTGTTCTTCTTTATATTCTTCAATAACAACAGCCACTCCGTGAGGAACTTCGTCTTCTGTTAAGCGCAAAATCTTCTCTCTTATCAGCTCTGCTAACAGTTGTCTTTCGGGGATGTCGGTCAGCATATCGTCCGGGAAGAAATGGGGTGACGGAGCAAGCAAAGGCTCAAGCTCTTCAAAGATTATGTCAACGCCGTCGTTTTCCAAAGCCGAAATCGGAATAACTGCATGAAAGTCATATTGCGAGCTTATATCATAGATGTATTCTGCCAACGCCGCTTTGTTTACTGCGTCGACTTTATTAATAATCAGTATGACTTTTGCGCCGCTGTTGCAGTTTTTATTAAGCGCGTCTTTTTCAGCAGCGTTTAGTCTTGTGGTTGCATCAACAACAAACAATACTATGTCAGCATCTTCAGCAGCGTTGCCTGCAGCGCGCATCATATATTCTCCAAGTAAGTTTCTTGGGCGGTGTAAACCGGGCGTATCAATGAAAACATATTGGTCATCACCTTTAGTAACAACGCCCGTAATTCTATTGCGCGTTGTTTGTGGACGCTTTGAAACAATTGCTATTTTTTCGCCGATTAAAGCGTTAATTAAAGTGGATTTACCGACATTAGGTTTACCTGTAATGATAATAAAAGCTGTTTTTGTTTTCATTTAAACCCCTCATTTATCTATTTATGCCGAATTCTTTTAATATTTCTTCCTGTCTCGCTTCCATTAAAAGTCTTTCTTCTTCGCTTTCTACATGGTCATAACCCAAAAGGTGCAAAGCCGAGTGAACGGAAAGGAAACAAAACTCTCTCATAGCGCTGTGACCAAATTCTTCTGCTTGTTGATGGGCTTTTTCTACTGATATAACTATATCACCAAAGGATATATATCCATCTTCGGTCTCAAAGTCCATGGTAGGGAAGGACAAAACATCTGTAGGGGAATCAATATTTCTAAATTCGCTGTTTAACGACTGTATATAACCGTTGTCACACACAGTTAAAGAAACCTCCCCTTCCGCACCGGGTACATCTGTCAAAATGGTGTAAGCTATGACTTTTTTCATCATATTCAATGTTTTTCTGTCAAAAGCTGTTTTTGTTAAATTGTTAAATAATACTTTAATCATTATTATCTCCGCCTAAAAGTGTGCCTTTCGGTCCATTGTGTTTCGGTTCGTTTGGCGTTCTTTTCATATGCTAATATTATTTTTTGCACCAACGGATGGCGTACAACATCTTTATGTGAGAATTTGAAAATTGATATACCGCTAATATCATTTAAAATTTCAATGGCCTCAACAAGCCCACTCTTCTTTATGAATGGGAGGTCTATTTGAGTAGTATCGCCTGTTACTATAGCCTTTGAGTTATTGCCCAATCTTGTTAAAAACA
>JAZUQW010000090.1:0-6658 GCA_045605905.1 Eubacteriales bacterium | reverse complement strand
CCGGATGAAATGGATGAGTATAATTGTGAAGTTGGTACAAGAGTAGCAGCTATTCTCAGAGAAAGCGGACTTGCGCCTTCCGGCAGCGAAGCTCGCAGACTTATGCAGGGCGGCGGCGTAAAATTGGGCGGTGTTCAAATCAAAGACCCCAACGCGGGCTTTGAGACTCCCGGTGAATACGTTTTAAGCAAGGGCAAAAATAAGTTTATAAAGGTAATAGTTAAATAACAAAAAGCAAAGCTCCGACATTGTGTTATACACTTTGTCGGAGCTGTTTGTTTTCTCGTTTTTTATCTATCCGTTTTTTATAATCTTTGCCTAATGTCGTAGCCTCTGCTTCAAACCAAATCTTTTCGTAAGGAGTTGTAAGTCGCCTGTGAAGTTTGTGTGTGCAAAACCTTCGATAGTGAAACCTTACAAAAGAGGGAAGCGCAACTATAAACGGCATAAGAGGACCGTAAAGACAGTTTTGTACCGAATGGCCCAATTCGTGAATTAAAAGTGATTCCTTACAATGTTTACCTATGAAGATAAAGCACCCCAAAGAAAAACCGCTGAATTTGCCGCAAGTAAAAACGATACAATGATTATAAATCTTTGCTTTATATCCGCAAAGAAACATCACTATTGAAGTTATACATCCAAGCAGCGTCATTGGCAGGCCGACTGTAAAACTTAAGAAATAGAACAAAATCGCAGAAGTGCCGATAATGTTATTGTTTCGTCTTTTCATTTTTACTCTTCGTAAGACCTTGGCACTCTGGGGCTTATTCCGCAGACTATTTCGTAATTGATTGTACCTATAATATCTGCCATTTCGCTTACCGCACCGTTTGCACCGAAGATAATAACTTCATCTCCCTCTTTACAACAGATGTCGCTAACATCTATCATAAACATATCCATACAAATTCTACCGATTATCGGTGCTTTTTTGCCGTTTACAATAACGCTGTACCTGCTGGAAAGCAAACGAGGCATACCGTCAGCATATCCAAAAGAAACTACTGCACGGCGTATGGGCTTGTCCGCTTTATAAGTTCTTCCGTAGCTGACGCTGTCACCTTGCTCAAGTTCGCCCACTGCGGCGATGCGCGCGGTGACAGTCATAGCGGGAGTAAATGGAAAATCAGGAACTGAACGCTCAAGACCGTAAAGTCCTATTCCTTGTCTTACCATATCCAAGTGCATATTTGGAAATCTTATCGTTGCCGCGCTGTTACAGCAGTGACGCAAACCGATTTTACATCCGTTATCAGTAAGTTTATCTGTTACGGCTTTAAAGGCGTTGAATTGCTGTTGCGTGAAAACTTCGTCCTCGTCTGCAACTGCAAAATGGGTAAAAACACCCTCAATTTTAATGCAAGGGATATCGTATATGGGCATTATCGCTTTAACACAAGCATCAACATCATCTGCATTGTGACAATAAAATCCTAACCTACTCATGCCCGTATCTATTTTTATGTGCAGTTTAGGCAGACCGTTTTCTACAATTGCGTGAGCGTAATTAACGCTGTCACAAGCTTGACATAAATCGTTATCTATAAGAACCTGACGTTGGCTTTCGGGTGTTTTTCCTAAAACCAGAATTTCGCCATTAAGCCCACCTTTTCTCAATTCAGCACCTTCATCTGCGGTTGCAACGGCAAAATACCTAACGCCGATATCATATAGAGCTTTAGCCACGGGGATTGCGCCGTGACCGTAGGCGTTAGCCTTTACTACTGCAAGCATTTGACACCCTTTCGATAAGGTTGACATAATGTTTGTTGCGTTGCTTTTTATAGACTTTAAACTTATCTTTGCTTCTGCGCGGATGTTCATCCCGTCGCCTCCGTTACAATTATATAATTTCTTTTGTTTCTTCCGTCTGTAAACGATAACTCTGTCAGCTTTCCGTTCTTTGTTATTCCTTCTGCGCTTAAGCCGTCAACAAAAGCAGATACTCTATCACCGTTTTTAACACCTGCTTTTTGTAAAAGCTCGGTTGCTGCAGAAAAATCGGTTGCACTTTTTAAGGCAAAAGAATAAACGTTTTGCTTTATTCCTTTATAATCCAGTTCAAAATCTACACCGTCGTAACTTACTGCTTTAAGCCCTGCTATCGCTTCAGGTTCGGTAAAAACATATTCCTGATATTCTTCGTCCAATACCGCTCTAAAACATATTTCACTGTCGACAAGCTGGACAGTGTATATGCCTTTGCACACAAAATTTGCTTCTTCCGCTTTTTCACAAGAAAAAAAACATAACGCTGTGCATATGACAAGGAACAAATAAAGCAAACGTCTCAAAATATATCACCTAAAGTATAATATTTTGCCTGCTTCTTCTGCCAACTCCGACGGTAATATTGCATATACACCCTTTGATTCAGCCAAGCTGTCAGCGGCGACACCGTGGATATAAACACCTAAAACCGCAGCATTGAAAGGCTCAACACCTTGTGCACACAATGATGCAATAATACCTGCCAATACATCGCCGCTTCCACCTTTCGCCAAACCGCTGTTACCGCTTTGGTTAACGTAAAGTCTTCCGTCGGGCGCCGAAACAACGGTAGAACATCCTTTTAATACAGTAATGACACCGTATTTTTCTGCAAAGCTTTTGGCAACTGATATTCTGTTTGAATTTATTATATCGATTGTCGTACCTACGAGCCTTGCCATTTCACCGGGATGCGGGGTAACAATAAGCGGGCAGGAAACAGAGCTGTATAATTCTATGTTGCCCGCTATGCAATTTATGCCGTCTGCATCTAAAACAGTAGGCACCATTGATGCTTTCAGCAGTTCAATGATAATCTCGTCGTGGCTTCTGCCACATCCACACCCCATAAGTAAAGCCTTGTGCTTGTCAGATAATACATCTTCAGGGTTCGGTATTTCCTTAATAATTGCTTCAGGCATCATCGTTCTTAATACATTTAGTGCTTCCTTTGCGGTGTATAGCTTAACCAATCCCGTACCTGTGCGGTAAGCTGCATTGCATGCCAAAAATGCGGCTCCCGTCATTTCTTCGTTGCCACACACGGCAAGCAAAGGACCGTAAGTACCCTTATGACTGTTTTCGCGTCTTACGGGTAAGTTTTTAAAAAACAATTTTCCGTCGGTATATCCGTAGGGTTTATGACTTTCTATTATTTCCTGCGGGATGCCTATATCTGCTACAAAAACCTTACCGCAATTTTCTTTAGCAGGATAACTTACGGTTGCACATTTATAAGCAGTAAAGGTACAACAAGCATCTGCTTTAATCGCTAACGGAGGTAAAGCATCGCTGTCGGCTGTTAATCCGCTGGGCAGATCAACCGCAAATATATAGGAGCCGCTGTTGTTTATCATTTTTGTAGCTTTTGCATACTTGTCTTTTAGTTGCCCTTTAAAAGAAAATCCGAACATACAGTCTATAATTGTATCGAACGAACCGTTAGCGATTATATTATAGTCTGAAACTGTGCCGCCCGCTTTGATATATTTGTCACAGAATTTGATTGTTAATGGGGCTTTGGGCGCCTCTATTGCACACACATTAGGGAAGAAACCGTGCGTTTGCAACAAACACGCCAATGCATAGCCGTCACCACCATTATTACCTTTTCCGCATACAATGCAAATTTTGCCCTTGTGCCTGTTTTCTGAAACCAGAAACGCGTACAGCTGTTTTGCTGCGGAAAGCATTAACTTTTCAGAATCAATGCCACAACTTTCATCCATTTGCCGTATCTGCTCGGCAAGGTAGATATTGCTGCTTTTCATTAAACAATTACCTTGCAGGAAGAGCTGTTATAAAATTTTAAAAGCTTAATAAATTTTGCGGTTGCTTCAATGTATGCTATGCATTTTTTGCCGTCTTCGTCTTTGAATATTAAATAGATAATATTTGATGCCTCAAAAGAGCTTACGCAGTTATATACCTGTTCTGCGGTAGCTTCTTCTGCAGCAGGTCTACCTTCATAGGAGGCAATGAGCGAAGCTGTAGAAATCTTAACAGAGAAAAGCTCTTTTCTTGATCTTCCACCGTAAACGGCAGAAACCGAAAGGTCGCCCGTAGAAATAACATAGTCATATTCTACACTTGTGTATTTCCAAAAATACCAAATACCAAACACTTCCAGCACTATTAACATAACCGAGCTGGGAAGCAAAAGATAGGGTAATTCTATTAAATTTAATAGCACAAACAGTCCAACAAATAAAGCCACGGCCCCCGCAAATAAACCTACTTTAATCATCTTTGTTTTTCCGGTTGGTTTTACAATAACAGAATGCTCTGCATGATTTGCAGAGCCGCTTTCACCGTACATACGTACACCTCCAAATCTCATTTAAACATAGCATAACATATTTGCGCTTTATTTTCAACACAAAGTGTTAATTTTATTTTAATTGCACAGGCTTGTTCCAAAACAAGTTTCGTTAACACAGTTTAGTGTGCCATCTACCAATATTGGAAATAAGTATCTATACGGATAACCTTTTGATATCAGACCGTAGACAGTACAATCTTCTCCAACCACAAAGTTCTTTATGTTTATGCACGGCGGTAAAGCACAAGTGCCGATATTTCCGTTGCAGCTTCTGTATTGTATAGTGTCTTGTATGCCGTTATTAAAAGCTAAAAGTGTTCCGTTTAGTGCAGGAAATGCAGAAATAAAGTCTGTCTCGGCACAATCGGTAGTAGCTATAATTTCTCCTGTACTACCATCAGAATTTGCTATAACTATTTTCTTTCTGTACGTAAGCAACATTTTTCTGTTGCATAAAATATAGGCCGATAATAAAGGTCCGCCTATATTTGGAAGGCATATGCTTCCTATTTCATTTAGGCAACGGTCCAATATGTATACTTTATTACTGCAAGTGCCCTGTATTGCCAGAGAACAGTTGCAGTTTGATGAAATGAATCCGTATGGCCGCATTGTATTAATCGTGCAATTCTCTGAAATGTTTTTAATAAAACAGTCGATTCCGTTTACGGCATAAAGGCTATTGCATATAAAAGTGGCACTTGTTGCGGCCGCACAATTTGATATTACTATTGGAATAGCCATAAAACTCACCTTTCTTAATTATAGAATACAATTTATATTAAGTTTACAATAACGTTATATGATAGATGTTACAAAAGTGATATGTTATTTCATGATTTAAAAGTTTAACTGTGTTTAGAGGTGCAGTATGTATAAAAACAAGAAAAAGAATTATCCTTATTATGATGTTCGCCCTTGTGAAAGCATACGTATGTTGGTTGACTCTTCTGCAAAATTGTTTGGAGATAAAGCTGCCTTCAAATATCGTATGGGCGGCAGTGATTTTGTTGTAACCTATAACGAATTTAAAGAGCAAGTCGACTGTTTGGGTACAGCGATATATAGTCTCGGGATAGGTAAAAGTCATATAGCCATTATTGGCGATAATAGCTATCCTTGGGTGTTGACTTATGTTTCTGCTTTAATTTCAGAAGCCGTTGTTACCCCGGTTGATAAAGAGCTCGCAACGGAAGAAATTGAAAATATTTTGGAGCATTCGGAATGTGACGCTGTGTTTTATTCCTCTTCCGTCAGCAAAAAAATCAACCAAATAAAGAATATATTTCCAAAAATTAAAGTATATGTTTTGTTGGATGGATTAGTTGCAGAGCGCTCCGATAACGTAGTATTTGAACTTGTGGAACAAGGGCGGAGACTTGTAGAAGAAGGTGATACACGTTTTTTGGACATTGTTCCTGATATGCAAGGTCTAAAACAGCTGATATATACTTCGGGCACTACCGGCAAAAGCAAAGGTGTTATGCTTTCTCAAGAAACTCTTTGTTTTAATATCGTTAAAAGCCAAGAGCTTATGCGTATCACAGAGCGTGCTTTGTCGGTGCTGCCGTACAACCATTGCTATGAAGCAACTTGTGGTTTGCTGACTATGCTTCATCACGGTATGACAATATGTATTAACGAAAGCTTGCGTACAATTCTTCCTAACTTCAAAAAATATAAACCTACCGAAATGCAGATTGTGCCCTTGTTTGCCGAAAACTTTTATAGGCGAATTAAAACAGCAATAGAAGAAAAAGGCTTGACTAAAAAATTTCAAAAAGGTCAAAGAGTTAGCAAGCTTTTGCTTAAAATGGGTGTTGATAAAAGACGTGTTTTGTTTAAAGATATACACGATACCTTTGGTGGAGAACTAACAGCGTTAATTTGCGGCGGCGCCCCTCTTAAAAGTCATATTGCTGAGTTTTTTGAGAGTATAGGTATTGTTTTGATAAACGGATACGGTATTACTGAATGTGGGCCGCTTATTTCAATTAACAGGCCGGAGTATTATAATTTCAAATCAGTCGGTTTGCCTTTGAAGGATACGGTAGTGAAAATTTTCGAACCCAACGAGTATGGAGAGGGCGAAATAATTGTAAAAGGCAAAAATGTAATGCTTGGGTATTACAAAAATCCCGAAGCTACAAAGCAGGTAATAATAGATGGCTTTTTCCATACAGGTGATATAGGAAAAATAGATGAAAAAGGTTTTATATATCTAACGGGCAGAAAAAAGAATTTAATAGTTTTAAAGAACGGAAAAAATATTTATCCCGAGGAAATAGAAGAGCAGTTGCTTGAGAACCCGTATATTTCTGAAGTTGTAGTCTTTTCTGCAAA
>JAZUQW010000089.1:0-12318 GCA_045605905.1 Eubacteriales bacterium | reverse complement strand
GCGGGAGTTTTGGTAATATCAATAATTCTTTGCCTTGTATTGCTGTTTACCAAATGCAACGGCGAGGTGAAAGAAAACAACAAAAATGCGACGGAAGAAGCCTACTACACAGCCACATTGTACTATTACCGAGTGGAAGACAATTATGCGTGGATTATAGGCATGGATTACGATGGTTTCAAATCCGACCTCCCGAGTGGACCGGAGGCAGAGGAGGACGGACCTGTATACCAATGTGATGTTACATTTAAACACAAAGGTCGTCTTGTAATACCCGAAAAGTTAGACGGTTATACCGTTGCCGGAATAGAAGCCGGTGTATTAACCGATTGTACGGTATTAAAAAGTATTCAGTTTGAAGGGGATTATATCCTTGATGTGGAGATTGGCTACGGAGATATCCCTGTAGAAGACTTTCATTGGATTGCAAACCCCGATACAGAAACTTGGAAAGAATGCTTGCAAACAGGCATAATGGTAGAAGCCCCCGACGGTTCTCAAGTGGAGAAAATCAATTTGTCGGCACCTTATGATGACGACGACTTGTATTCGGCCACGCTGTATTATATAGTTTCAGGTGACGAAGCGGGTATTGTGGGGCTTAACTATGACAGCTATAAAAGCGACCTTTACGTATGGACAGACCGGGAAAAAGAGGAAGTTTACAGCTATAAAGTTGAAATCACCGACCCCGGCCACCTTATTATACCCGAAACGGTAGACGGATATCCTGTTGTTGCGGTGGAAGACCCGGGCTTTATAAACTGCGATGTGTTATACTCCCTAACCTTTGAAAGTGATAATATCAGAAAGATCGATCCCTATGCATTTAACAACTGCAGTTTTCGTATTTATGCAAACCCCAACACCAAAACTTGGGAAAAGATTTTGGAAACAGGCAAGGGTGTTACAGAACCCGGGGGCAATATAGAAAGTTTCGATTCTTCATATGCGCCCGACGAGATCGAAAACATCACAATTGAGACTCATCCTACCGCCGGCGCCCAGTAGGTCGATTGGTAAATTGCCAAAAAACTCGGTCTTCTCTTTAGTAAACCGACCCCGTTACCATAAACTTTCAAAAAAGAGGTAAATTATGTACTGTAAATACTGCGGCAGAGCGTTAGATTCCGATGCACGGTTTTGCCCCCAATGCGGCAACGGCGTTGCCCAACAGTCCACAGCTTCCTCGGGCAGATGCAGTGTGCCCTCCGACGGCAACCAAAATATACCGCCCCAAAAAAGCAGAAAAACGGTCTTTGCAGTAATAGCGGGAGTTTTGGTAATATCAATAATTCTTTGCCTTGTATTGCTGTTTACCAAATGCAACGGCGAGGTGAAAGAAAACAACAAAAATGCGACGGAAGAAGCCTACTACACAGCCACATTGTACTATTGCCGAGTGGACAATTATGCGGGGATTATAGGCATGGATTACGATGGTTTCAAATCCGTCCTCCCGAGTGGACCGGAGGCAGAGGAGGTAAGACCTATATACCAATGTGATGTTACATTTAAACACAAAGGTCGTCTTGTAATACCCGAAAAGTTAGACGGTTATACCGTTGCCGGAATCGACGATGAAGGCTTTATCGGTTGTACGGTATTAAAAAGCATTCAGTTTGAAGGGGATTATATCCTTGATGTGGAGATTGACTACGGAGATATCCCTGTAGAAGACTTTCGTTGGATAGCTAACCCCGATACAGAAACTTGGGAAGAATGCTTGCAAACAAACCTGCCCGTTCGCAGTCCCGATGGAAACAGAGAAGCACAAAGTCCCACCTGGGCCTCACTGTATTATGTAGTTAGGGATAATGAAGCGACTATCATAGGCTTGGACTACGACGGTTTTAAAACCGACCTTTCTGATTGGACAGAAGAAGAAATTTCCGGTTCGACAGAAGAAAGCGAAACGGTTCGGGGCGTTTCGTTTACAATAGAACGCCCACGCCACATTGTTATCCCGGAAGAGATAAACGGGTATCCCGTTGTAGCGGTAGAGGCTCCGGGCTTTATAAACTGCGATGTGTTGAAAACCCTAACATTTGAAAGTGACAACATCAGAAAAATAGACGCTAACGCATTTAACAACACAAGTTTTCGTGTTTATGCAAACCCCAACACCAAAACTTGGGAAAAGATTTTGGAAACAGGCAAGGGTGTTACAGAACCCGGGGGCAATATAGAAAGTGTCCATTCTTCCTATACGCCCGACGAAAACGACAACAGCGCACCTAGGGCACCGGACTCCAACGACGATTGGTGGGGCGATTGGTAAAAGCCAAGCTATAACAGTATGACCACCGCGGGAAAAGTGAAAAATCAAGAATTAAATCACCCCAAGAAATCTGACGATTTCTTGGGGACCCCGACAATAAAGCTTTATGGCGCGACTGCGCCATAAAGCTTCTTTTTCTTTTCTCTCTTCTCTCTTATCTTTTATCTCACGAACGAATGTGAGCGGTGGGGTGTTAAGTGTTGTGGTGTATCTTCTTTTCCGTCTCGGCAAATATCTCCTCTGCCGCCTCGTTGCTTACCGCCTCTGCAAACAAACGGAACCCACCGCCGTTAAGTGGCACCACCGTTACGCTGCCCCTTGTATACTTCAGCATTATCCCTTCGCCGCCTCTGCCCTTTATGCCTTCAGATGACAGCTTATCCATAGTCTCTGCCTTTTTTTCCTCATCCACAAGGCAGGTCTTTGACTCAATAACCCTTTTGGGTGTTTCAAAATACAAATTTTCAAGGCTTTTTCCCTGTTTTAACGCCGCCTCCAGCGCCTTAAGCACCAAGGCGTTGCCATCCACGCTCCAAAAACAGCGATACGCCGCCTCACGCTGTCTGCCGGTGGCATCGCCGTAAAACACAGCCTTGCCTCCGCTACGCTCCACAGCCTCCTCTACAAATCGAGGGCACAGAGTGGGCAGGGCAACCTCGCCCGCCGCGCCCTTTGCGGCGATGCACAAAAGCCCCCAAAAGCTGCAGTCCGTATCGGTACCCAAGCGCGCCTCTGCATACAGCCCGTCCTCGGAAACGAAAAATACATCCTTGTCGGTGCCGTTGCCATACTCTGCATCCGCCCCCATTTTTGTTGCCACGGAATACAAAAATTCCGATGCGGTGTTCTTTTCACCCACATAAAGCCTTGCGCCCCGCAGACTTTCCACCGTATGGGTAAGCCTTGCCGCGTACCTAAACTTTGGCGCATCGTCTCCGTCGAAGGTAAGCACCTCTCCTGCCGATACCGCCGTGGGCATAGGTCTTAACAGTGCCGCCTCTATAGCGCGCTCCTCTTTGTGGGTGGGTGGCAGACCGTCGCCGTCGAACAAAGACAAAAATGCTATGCCGCCCTTTACCCTTACGGTCACGGCGAAGGAAAGCTTATATTCCACCGCAGAAAACGCCGCCAATGCACCAAATCCCTCTCCCAAGTCACAGGCTCTGCCGCCGTAGATGCGCACCCCGCAAAGAATACTGTCCGCCAACGCCTTGCCCTCGGCACTTCCGTCACCGAATACGCCCACGGCAGAGCCGGCACCCGCAACATATGCCAATGCGCCACCAAGGCGCAGACACAGCTCGCCATTGATATAGCTACCGTATCGACCACTTATTCTGCCACCGTCTATATGTCTTTTTCGTACCTCGCCGAAAATAACGCTTTTCATAACTCTTGACCCCTTTTCGATATTAAGCTTTGATTTAAGCACCGTTCCCCCTGCGATATAAGCGCCATCGCCAATAACCGTATCTGCACCGATGATACAGCCCTTGCCGATAAAGGCGTTTTTGCCTACGGAAACATTATTGCACAGGATACTGTCGTAAACCGCGGCGCCGCTTTCCACAGTGGCGCCCTCAAGCAGTACACAGCCTGCCAGCGCGCTGTCCTCGGCGACGTGAGCGGTGCCGAACAGAATATTTTTGCCGCCACCGTATCTAAAGCAACAAGCGTAATAGCTTTCCACATCACCGATATCGCACCAAAAGCCCGTCTCTTCTATACAATGGATAGGGACCCCTGCCCGCAACAATCGAGGAAACAGGTCAGCCGCAAAGTCCTGATACCCCTCTCCGATATAAGACAGTAATCGGGGCGACATCACATAAATGCCCGTATTGACCAAATTTGTCAGGGTGCGCCCCCAAGAGGGCTTTTCCGTAAAGCCTGTTATAATGCCGTCGGAGGCGAAAACCGTTCCGTATTCCGTAGGACTGCTCACCCGCTTGCACACAACGCTTATCTCGCCGCCGTGTGCGCGGTGCTTTTGCATAATGGCATTGAAGTCGAAATCGCTGACCGTGTCGCCGCTGACCACCAAAAAGGAGTCATCGAAATCCGCGGCGGCGTTTTTTACGCAACCCGCGGTGCCAAGGGGCATATTCTCTCTGAAATATCTAACGTCCTTAAGCTTTACGGGGTAAGCCTCCACCTGTTCTGCCCTGTACATGGTGGTAACGGAAACTTTTTCCGCCCCTGCCGCCGCCAATCTTTGGGCAAGCAATCCGTAAACGGTGCTGTCACCCATGGGCAACAGCGGCTTGGGCAAGGTCTCTGTCAGCGGAAAAAGTCGCCTTCCAAAGCCGCCCGCCAAAACAACTGCGTATCTGCACACTTAAGTGCGCCTCCCTTTGTAAGTGTTTGTGCCATAGTTTCTGCAAAAAACGGCAAAAATATACAAAAAAATCGGCTGCTATTGACAAATGGCAAAAAAAGCTATATATTTAAAGTGTGTTATAATGGTATAATATTTCCCGAAAGGCTACGGAATATGAAAAAGCTTGGTTTGGAAAACCTGCCGCTTGAGGGTGGCTGTGTGCTGACAATAGGCAATTTTGACGGCGTGCATCTGGGTCACCAAGCCTTAATAGGGCTGACCGCTAACATAGCTGAAGACTGTGGTCTGCCGGCCCTGGTGCTTACCTTTGACCAGCACCCGCAAAGCTTGCTTTCGGGCAACAGCTTTAAGTACCTGCTTGGCGCCGAGGATAAGGAAAAGCTTATCGCCGCCGCAGGTGCAGACCTGTATTATCCCATAGATTTTAACACGGTGCGCCATTTAAGCCCCGAAGAGTTTGTAGAGGAGCTGCTTATAAAAAAGCTGAATGCAAAGCACGTGGTGTGCGGCTACAACTTTTCCTTCGGTAAGGGCGGCACAGGCACGCCGGAGCTTATGAGCAGGCTGTTGACAAACCGAGGCGTGCGCTGTTCGGTAGTACACCAAGTAACCGCAGGGGATGAGCATATCAGCTCTACCCGTCTGCGTGCGCTGATAGCGGCGGGGGATATGCCCGCGGCATCACGCTTGCTTGGCAGGCTGTACAGCTTTAACCTGCCCGTGGTACAGGGCAGACAGCTTGGGGCAAAGCTTGGCAGCCCCACAATAAACCAGCTATTCCCTCAAGATAGGGCATTACCCGCCTTTGGCGTGTACGCCGCCCTGTGCGGCATAGACGGCAAGCTGTACGGCGGTGTTGCCAACATAGGCGTTAAGCCCACGGTCAGCAAGGACCAATCCCCCCTGTGTGAGACACATATATTCGGGTTTACCGATAATCTTTACGGCAAGGCTGTGCGGGTGTATCTTTGCAAGCACCTGCGGAACGAGCGCAAGTTTGCCGATATAGAAAGCCTGCGGGCACAGATCGCAAGGGATACCGCCGCGGCAAAGTCGGTTCTTGCTGAAGAAAGCTTTGAGAGCATGAAAGGAGACATCCTGCTATGATAAAAAGAGGATTTGCGCTGTTTTTGGCACTTATCTGTATGATGTTTTGTTTTATAAGCGCAAGCGCAGAAGAAAGCACGGCAGAAGAAGAGGAAGCACCACCCTCCACAAGCGACGTGCTGGTGCTTAAAAACATAAATACAGGCACCAATGTAGAGGTGGACTGCGCACCCGGCGGCGAATACCGCGCCACAGGCGTGGCGGCAAAGCTCGTTACCGCAATGGTGGCATACGACATATTAAAGGGCAGTGATATAAAGATTTCCTCACCTGTATGCCTTACCGACCACGATATAGCAGGCGCTGTATTAAACGATTTCTCCTTGGGGCTTCAGTACAGCAAGACCGCATCCTCCCTTACTGTTGATGACCTTGTAACCGCGGCGGTGGTAAGCTCTGCTTCCGACGCTTGCGTATCCTTGGCTGTTGCCGCCCTCCGCTACGAAAATAAGGAGCCAACTGATTTTTACAACAACTACGACGGCGCAATCTCCGCCGCCATAATGGAAAAGGCGTACATCAACAGCTTCGTTGCAAAAATGAACAGCTATGTTAAAGATGTGCTTGGCTGTAAGGATACCGTCTTTACCAACTGCACCGGTGCGGCAGACCCTGCATC
This sequence comes from Eubacteriales bacterium, assembly GCA_045605905.1. Classification (GTDB taxonomy): domain Bacteria; phylum Bacillota; class Clostridia; order Oscillospirales; family CAG-382; genus SIG636. Next base: position 5,970 of record JAZUQW010000089.1, on the reverse strand, counting down.
CCGCACCACCGCAGAGGATATTGCCACCATAGCCGAGGCGTTCTACAACAATGCAGAGCTTATGATGCTTGCAGGCCGTCCCAGTTACACCTTAAGCACAGGCTCTAACACCCTGTTTAACAAAAGCGCATTGATGAGCAGTAACGACAACCTCACAGGCTATACGGATATAGAGGGCGTTACGGGCATAATCATCGGCTGGATGGGCAACAAGGGCGTAAGCCCCTATTGCGTAGTTGCCGCAGGCGAAACCGACGAAGGCGTAAGCTATGTAATGGTTTGCGTTTCTCCTTATACCGAGACCGCCGCCACCAAAAAGAGCGCCTATGACACGGTAAAGGAATTTATGCCTTGGGCGTTGGATACTTTTCAGTACAAGCTGGTGGTAAGCACTCTTAACGCACTTAAGACCCTGCCTGTAAAGTCGGGCAAGGATAGCGACAGAGTAAGCATAGTTGCGCAAAACGATATAGAACTGCTTATCCCCGCAGACGTTAATCCGGATACAGATATTAAAGTAGAGTACAAGTGGATAGATAAAGAACTGACCGCACCCGTAGCCAAGGGACAAAAGGTGGGCACGGTGTATGTCCACTACAACGGCGAGGTGTTGCAGGCGGACCTTATTACCAACTCTGCCGTTAGCGAAAGCAGTATGCTGTCCTGGCTGGACAAGATAAAAACCTTTTTAGGCAGCCCGTTTATGAAAAAAGCCTATCTTTGCATCGGCGTGGCGTTCTGCGGCTACCTGATATTAACCTTTATCCTGTTTTTATCCCGCATTGTGGGCAAGTATATTGCCGCAGGGAGAGGGGATTAAGGGCGTTTGTTAACACTTTGTGTCTTAATGATAAATTTTTATATATACGCTTGAAAAGCAGTTGACTGTATGCTATAATTCGAATGTTATAGATTTTTATGCATTGTTTACGGAGGTTTTAAATCACTATGAGCGGTACTGAACTTGTAATTGGTATACTTCTTTTAATAATGGCACTCTTCCTTATCGTTTCCATACTTATGCAAAGCGGTAAGAGTAAGAAATTAAGCGGCTCTATTGCAGGCGGCGCAGAGACTTTCTTTGGCAAGCAAAAGGGTCAAGCCATAGATAAAACTTTGTCCAAGGTAACAAACGTTGTTGCACTTATCTTCGTTGTTCTTATTCTCGTGCTTCTCTTTGTTGACGCAAAGAAGGATGATGAAGCAGCCGCTAACAATAAGACCGATAAGACCGAGCAGACTTCTGAAGTAGAAAAGGACGAAGCTTCTGAAGACGATAAGAAGGGTAACGCAAAGGATGAGGCTTCTACCGAAGAATCTACCGATGCTGAAGCATCTGTTGATGCTGAAGTTTCTACTGATGCAGTAGTATCTGTTGATGCTGACGTAGAGGCAGAAGTTTCTGTTGATGTGGAAGCAGTAGTATCTGTTGACGTTTCTGCAGAATAAGCAATTAAGACAAAGCACGGGTTGACATTTGCCGCAACGCAACGGCAAGTTTTACACAACTGTGAGGTTGTCATTTGGTTAAAATAATAAAGAAAAACTCAAAAGCTTCCTCCTTATATCCATAAGCAGGGGGCTTTTTGTTTTGGAAAGCAGGTATTTTTTATGCAAGAGATGATGGATTCCGTTTTGAATATCACAAGCGGCATGGTTGACGGTCTTACACAGACCGCCACAGGCACCCTTTGTTTTGATAACGGCGCATACACCGTAAAAATAGATGGCGGCAACACTGTTCCCACCGATGGCGTACTCCCCGCCAACTGCAAGGAGGGTGACAAGCTGGCAGTACTTCTCAAAAACGGTGTGGCACGCATAATCGACAACTTCGGCTCCTCTAAAGAGGCAGAGCCTAATCTTAAGGCAATGCTCCGCAGGGAAGGCTTGGATGTGCCCTTCAGTGCAGACGCGCTTATGCAAGCCAAGGAAACCACATTCACCGAGATAAGCGCCCTTATGGCAAAACGTATCGACCTTCGCGGCAAAACCATTATCACCTTAAGCGAAAGCGAAAACAGCCGTAACGAGTGTGGCTTTTCTGCTGAAATGGACGGGGAAGGACACTATATATTGGGTATTCACACCACAGATGTAGCACAATTTGTGGAAAATGGCAGTGCTTTGGAACGTGCCATCTACACCCGCTGTAAGACTGCAATGTTCCCCGGCAAGGAAATCCCCATGTTGCCCGACAGCATAACAAAGGGCCCCTGCTTTTTAGAGGTAGGGGAGGATCGCTTGGCAATAAGCTATTTCCTCACCGTGGATGAAGAGGGTAATGTTCTTTCCTTTGATTTCTGCGAAAGCGTAATAAAAACAGCAGCAAACTGTTTGTTTAACGAAATAGAGGCTTTGTTTTTAGATTACGACACCTCTGCAATAATGCCCTTACGCAAGGCGTATGCTTCGGTTTTACCCACCATCGCCTATATGTTCAATTTAGGCGCGGCGTTGCAAAATGCACGAGTATTGCGTGGCGGCGCGGATATAGACAAGGCAGAACGCCACTTTATATACAGCCGTCACGGGGGCAGACCCCTGGGCGTTGTGTTCCGCAAGGATAGTGACCCCAAGCGTTTGGTTAGAGAGTTTTTATCTTTGGCAGGCAGCCAATTGGCAGAATATTTCCATAAAAACGGCATCCCCGCTATCTATCGTGTACAGGCAGAGCCTTTAAAGGCTGATTTTGACCGTTTCCGCCGTCACGCCAAGCTTATAGGCGTTGATGTGGACAGCTTTAATGACGAACAACTTTTTGCAGGTGTTACCGAGTGTATTCGCGGTATAAGAGAAGAAGAGCTGCTGTTAAGCGAACTGCGCTCCCTTTTGCCGGAGACCGCCTTTGCAGAAGAGCCCCGCAGACACTTTATTCATAATACACCAATGTACACCCGCTTTGCATATCCCCTGAACCGCTGTGCGGACTTTTCCACGCAACGCATAGTAAAGGCCATCATAGCAGGCAACATAGATACGCTGACGCTTAAGGAGAAGGTAGCAATGGGTGTGCTTTCCGCCCATGGGGAAAGCAAAATCAACCGTGCAGAAAAGTTTGCTGAAAACCTTGTGGCAATTGATTGCCTTAAGCGTGACAGAAACAAAAACTACAGCGGCTTGATTTACCGCATTAATGAAGACGGCGCCGAGATTTTGTTGGACAACGGCTGCATTGCCGTATTGAAAGCAGACGAAAAGGGTAGTATTAATTTAGACGAAGAAAAAATCACCGTAGGCGGCAAGACCTACACCTTCGGTGACGATATAAACGTACGCTTCCTTTGCGCCGATTTTGAAACCGCCACTTTGTATGTGGAGGTATAGTCATTGTTTCACGTGAAACATTTTGGAGGTTTTTCCATGTTTTCTAAATTTGCAAGAAAGGCACTGTGTTTTATAATGTGCCTGTCTATTGCCGCCGCCTCCGCAGGTTGCGAAAGCAGACGTCCCAAGCAGGAGCAAAGCCCCGACGAAAGCTCGTCTGTTGTGATTGACCAAGTAGATTCCACCACTCCGGAGGAGAATGTTCAGCATTTGGATGACCTTGGCGGCAAGTACAAAGGCAAAACTTTTAAGATAGTGGCTACAAACGACTTTTTGTTTAAAGCCAACAAAACAGTAGGTGCCGAGGGCAAAGAAGAAGCTCAAAGCCCCTTGGAAAAAGCAGTGGACAACAGAATAAGCACAATAAAAAGCAAGTTAGGGCTTGAAAAGGTGACTGTTGAGGTTGTGGATTCGGAAAAAGACCTGAAAACCGCCCTCCGCGCCGCTGTTGAGAAGGGTGAGCCTTATGCAGACCTTATCTGTGCTTCCGCAAGCCTTATGGCAGAGCTGGCAGAGGAAGGCTTGCTTGAAAACATACGCTCCTTGCCTTATATGGATTGGGATGCAACGTATATGCCAAAAGAAACCTTGGCACAGCAGACTGCAGGCGGCAAGCTGTATTTCTTTGCCGGGGACGCTACCTTGTCCCTTAACACCACCAGCGTGCTGTTTTACAATAAAGAAATTCTCGATAAAGCAGGTCTAAAGCCCGTGGGCTCGGTATTAAACGGCGACTTTACTTGGGATTCTGTCAAGTCTATGGCAAATACTGCCGCCGATATGGGCTATTTCGGCATAGATTCTGCCCTTAACAGTGAAGAGCTTATGTATTCCGTATACGCTTCCACAGGCAATCTGTTCCTTACCCCAAGTAGTGAAAGAGCGGAAATAAGCTATAACCACTCCGCGGCATACGCTATTAACGGCATAAACACCGCGCTTTTTGAAAACACACAGCTTGTCCCCAATCGGGATGTCAGCGCTGACCCTGCCGCAGACGCTATAAGAGACTTTAAAAACGGTAAAACCGCCTTTTTGGTGGCTCGCTTGGACAGCGTTGTGGCAATAAGCCAAAAAGACGATGGCCAAAACTCCAACCTAATGGAATGGGGCGTTTTACCTCTTCCCAAGCTTGAGGAAAGCCAGCTTGACTATGTTGCACCCGTTAACGGCATCTCTTACTGCTTGGCAGTGCCAAAAGAGACCGCCGACAGCGCATTTGCGGGCTTTATGCTTAACGCTTTCTTGGCGGCAAGTACCAACGGCTTGGACGAAGCGCTAAAGACCACCTATATCAACTACTACTTTTGGAACAACGACAGCGCACTTATGCTTAACCTCATTGAGGAAAGCTTAAGCTACGATTTGGGCATTATGTACTCGTCTTTGCCTCAAGTTTATGACGTTGCGACCCGCCTGTTGATAAGCGACGACAATCTTACCCTAAAACCGGAGGACGAAAACTATTTTTATGAGTTTTCGGATAGGCTTTTTGGGTAAAACCCTTGCATATAGACTTATTTTATGCTAAAATAACTCGGATGAAAAATATTTTTATATAAAGAAAGGTGTTTTAACCATGGCAGTAAAGAAATCCGTAGAAGACCTTAAAGTGGCAGGCAAACGCGTTCTTGTAAGATGCGACTTCAACGTTCCCCTTAAAGACGGCGTTATCACCGATGAAAACCGCATAGTTGCGGCACTCCCCACCATCCAGTATCTTCTTGACAACAACGCAAAGGTTATCCTTTGCTCTCATTTAGGCAAGCCCAAGGGCGTTGCAGACCCCAAGTACTCCCTTGCTCCCGTTGCAGTAAGACTTACCGAAAAGCTCGGCAAGCCCGTTGTTTTTGCCGCTGATGACGAAGTTGTAGGCGAAAACGCTAAAAAAGCTGTTGCCGAAATGAAAGATGGCGACATCGTTCTTCTTCAAAACACCCGTTACCGTGTTGAAGAGACCAAAAACGGCGAAGCTTTCTCTAAAGAGCTTGCTTCCCTTGCAGACCTCTTTGTAAACGACGCTTTCGGCGCCGCTCACAGAGCGCACTGCTCTACCGTAGGCGTTGCTTCATTTGTTGAAGAGTCCGCAAACGGCTACCTTATGGCTAAAGAAATCAAGTTCCTTGGCGACGCTGTTAACAACCCTGTAAGACCCTTTGTTACCATCCTCGGCGGCGCAAAGGTTGCAGATAAGCTTGCAGTTATCGAAAACCTCCTCAATAAGGCTGATACCCTTATTATCGGCGGCGGTATGTCTTACACCTTCGCTGTTGCTCAGGGCAACTCGGTTGGAACATCTCTTGTAGACCTTGAAAAGGTTGACTACTGCAAGAATATGCTCAAAATCGCAGAAGAGAAGGGCGTTAAAATTCTTCTCCCTGTTGACACCATGATTACCAAGGATTTCCCCAACCCCATTGATGCTCCTGTAGAAGCTAAGTGCGTTAAGGTTGATGAAATTCCCGATGATATGATGGGTCTTGACATTGGTACCGAATCTGCTAAGCTCTTTGCAGAAGAAGTTAAGAATGCTAAGACCGTTGTTTGGAACGGACCTATGGGCGTTTTCGAAAACCCCACATTGGCTGCAGGTACTTTAGCTGTTGCTAAGGCATTAGCTGAAACCGATGCTGTTACCGTTAT
>JAZUQW010000088.1:0-2427 GCA_045605905.1 Eubacteriales bacterium | reverse complement strand
AATCGCAGAGGAAATAACGAACGATGAGGGGGAGACAGACACCAGGTATTATCTTGATGTTAGATGCGTAGACAGACGTGGTGAAAATGTCGATTTTAAATACGGCAACTGTGATGGTGTGACGATAGGGAAGGCAATGCCGGAGATAATATGCGCAACTGTGTCAGGCAACAGGGTTTTTGGCATAGATAAATACGGCGAGACGATATACGCAAGCAAGCTGGGTGACTTTAAAAACTGGAATGTTTTTGAGGGCTTGTCCACTGATAGCTGGTACGGGTCCGTAGGCACAGAGGGAAGATTTACGGGCATAGCGACTTTAGGTTCGAGCGTGGTTGCATTTAAGGATAATTATATACATCAGATTTACGGAGACAGTCCTAACAATTTTTCTATACCGAAGCAGATATCGGCAGGATGTACAGACGGCAGAAGTATAGCGGAGATAAGAGGACAGCTTTATTTTTTATCGTATGACGGCGTTTATGTTTTTACAGGCGGCAATCCTGTAAAGATTTCGTCGGCGCTTGGCGACATAGGAAATGAAGGTGTAGGCGGTACGGATGGCAGCAAGTATTATCTGAGCGTAGCTGCCAAGGACGGAGGCAGAGAGCTTTTAGTATACGACACAGAACGAGGCTTGTGGCACAAAGAGGATAATTTTAACGCAGTAGGGTTTGTTCGCTACAACGATGGGTTGTATGCAGCAAACTCAAATGCGCTTTATAAAATAAACTCGGGAACAGTCGGCGAATGGTATGTGATAAGCAAGCGGTTTGACAATTCGGTAATGGAGCAAAAGGGAACGGTTAATATTTATTTCAGGCTTGAATTACCAATAGGCAGCAAGATAAGCATAGCCGTATCGACAGACGGTGGCGAGTTTACAGAATGCGCCATAGCCGAAGGAATAGGACGTTCTGCCGTGCGTGTACCGGTTAGGTTTTGTGCGGCTGAATCATATCAGATTAAAATTTCGGGTTCGGGCGATGCCAAAATAATGGCGATGGAAAGAGTTATTTACAAAGGCGGAAGAAACGAGAGATAAGGAGTGACATATATGGCCGTACATTTAACAACAGGATATCCGTTAAAACAGGGTAGCACAGAGGCACAAATTGCCAATCTACAGCAGGTCGTTACAAGCCTGATTGATGAACTGGGGCATATTTTATATAACCTTGATTCAGGGAATGTTTTGGAGTCGGCAACCGTCAAGCATTTAAAAGCAGGCAGTGTGACAGCCGAGGCAATTTCGCAGGAATACAGAGCAGAGGTTAAAAATGAAATTGACGGCAGTGCTGAGAAAATTACGCAGGAATTTAAGGTGGCCGACGGCGAGCTTTCAAGCAAGATAGATAATGCAAAAACAGAACTTAACGGGGAAATAACTAAGAATAGTACATTTATCAAACAGAATGCGAACAATATATTGATTCACGCAGAACAAATTAAGGATAACGAAACCAACATTTCTTCTGTTAAATTAATGGCTGACGGCATTCAGGCGCAAGTTTCTGAGCTTGAAGATGACACGGCCCAAAAATTCACCGAGGTCGACATTACGGCTGAAGGGATAACTTCGCGCGTTGCCGATTTAGAAACCTTTAAAGAGAGCAGATTTACGCAAACGGTAGATGGCTTTGAATTAGACGGAGACAGAAGCGTGTTCACAGGCGCAATAGCGCTGACAGATAACACAAAGACAGGGCGGTTTGCTATTTACCACGACGAATCAAATCCAGACGAACCCAAAGTGTATTTAAAAAATACCACGACTGAACGTGCGGACGTTATAATAGGCGAGGGTTCGGATTCGTTAGAAACCAATGTGTATATAGGCTCTAACGTTAATACACAGAGAGTAGCAACGCAAGGCTGGGTAAAAAAATATGTAAAAGACAACGCCGTTGCTGTATACGGATGAGGTGAAATTATGGCTATTACATTAACCCAGACCGGACGGACGGTCAATACTGTAACCTTTAGCATTGAGGGAATAACAGGAGACAGACAAACCTTTATTTATATACCGGAAAAAGGGGAATATGTCACACTGGCAAACAGCGTTGAGCAAGAATATGTAAAAGATTATGCTGTAACCGGTGCAATGGATGGCAAAATAACACTTGTTTTCAGCGACTCTATAGCGGCGGATTTTCCGGTATGGCAGATTCAGGTGCATAATTATGTCGAGGGAGTGAGCACCGACCAAGCGTGGTCGGTATTGTGGACGAAGTTTAATTACGACGAAGCAGCGGTAAAAGAGACCGACGGTGCTTTTGATTTGACAGCGGACGACTTAAACCGTTTAAATCTGTTTTCAAAGCAGATATATAAAGCGCTTAGAGGAAGAGACAGCGGTAGCGGAATAGGAGCCATAGAGCATACCACAGTAAGCGTAGGCGATGTGGTTTTACATAAACA
>JAZUQW010000087.1:0-9256 GCA_045605905.1 Eubacteriales bacterium | reverse complement strand
GTAATATTCCAAATGAAAGAAGAAGAAGCGCTCGTTAACAAAATAGGCGCTACTCTCAAAGCGGCCAACAAAGCAGAACTGTTACACAAAGCGGAAAGCTTGGTTAACGAGACAAAAGCTTTAAAGAAAGAGCTTGACAGTCTTAACCAAAAAGCTGCTTTGACAAAGGTAAATGAAGCGGCTGCCGCAGCAGAAGATATTAAGGGCGTAAAGCTTGTTAAGGCACGTTTTGACGGCGTTGCTGCAGATGCATTAAGATCCGCTATAGACGCGGTAAAGGATAAAGAACCATTGGCTGTTTGCGTATTCGCATCCGTAGATGGTGAAAAAGTAACATTTGCCGCAGGCTGCGGCAAAGAAGCCGTTGCCAAAGGCGCACACGCAGGTATGATTCTTAAGAACATCTCCCCCATCGTTGGCGGTGGCGGCGGTGGCAGACCCGACAACGCATCCAGCGGCGGCAAGAATTCCGCAAAAACAGGAGAAGCTCTTGATGCCGTAAACGCTGTTCTCGAAGGGCAGATAAAATAATTGAGGTTTAATAATTATGGATTGTTTGTTTTGTAAGATAATTAACGGAGATATTCCCTCTTCGAAGGTATACGAGGATGATAAGATACTTGCTTTTAAAGATATCAATCCTCAAGCGCCCGTTCACGTTCTTATTATTCCCAAGAAGCATATTGATTCTATGGATTGTATCAACGGTGAAAATATCGATTATGTCAGCCATGTTTTCTTAAAAGTTCCGGAAATTGCAAAAACTTTGGGATTGGATAACGGATACAGATTGATTTCCAATTGCGGTAGCGACGGTTGCCAATCTGTAAAACATTTGCATTTTCATATACTCGGCGGCAAAAAGCTGAACGAGAGTATGGCATAATCAGGTATGTTAAGATACAGACCTGCCGCTTTAGTATGCCTTGCTTTAACAGCAGGCGTTGCGGCAGGTCTGTTTTTCAATATATGGTTATCTATTATAACCGCCTCTTTGGTGTGGTCTGCAACAATGATTGTGCGCCCTGCTCGTCGATGGCGAATAATAATGGTTACGGCTATAGTTGTTTTTGTAATTGGTTCTTTATACTCAAAAGTCTTTGATATGTTTGACTCTGTACAAATCGACACAGAAAAAGTCTATTGCTTTGATGCCGCGGTCGCAGACGTTATGAAAACCGAACGCGGCACAAGAGCAACCATAGAAATACTTGAGAACAATTATGGCTTTGAGGATAAGCGCGCATATATTTACACAGATACTCCATTAAAAGCGGGAGACGCTGTATATGTAGAGACAGTACTTTCAGAATCATCTGTTTCCGCTAAAGCGAACGGTGTAGACTACTACGCTTACGGCGAGGCTGTAGCAAAGAACAACGTTGTTGTGAGTGGTTTTAAATATGAACTTTGGGATTTTAGAAAAAAACTTTCCGCCGTTATCGACGAATGCTATGACACCGAGGCTGCAAATTTTTACACCGCTATGATAACGGGTGACAGAAGCAAGATCGATGACAGACTTAACGGAAGTTTTGCGCGCTCCGGTCTTTCACATATACTTGCCATATCAGGTCAACATTTTTCCATTCTAATATACAGCGTTTTTAGTTTTTTGGTAATTACAATCAGGCGACGAAAGCTTTCCTGCTGTATATGCATAGCCCTTGCTGTTCTTTATACACTTTTTGTAGGGGCAACACCGCCTGTTTTGCGCGCCTGTATTATGTGTTGCGCAGTGTTTGCGGCAAATTTAGCAACAACTTATGTGGACAGTATAACTGCCCTATGCGCGGCTCTTGCGGGAATTGTAGTGTTTTCCCCCTATGCCACCGCGAGTGTTGGATTGCAATTGTCTTTTTTAGCAACACTTGGTATTCTGACTTTAAGTGAGCTAACCAAGCGCAAAAGCAAAGGTATTATGAAATTTAAGCTTGTAAGACTTATAACTGCGCCTTTAGCCATAACATTTGCCGCAACTATTTTTTGCTTACCGGTTTTGCTTTGCAGTTTTGATTTTGTATCTATTGTTTCTCCCTTGGCTAATTTGGCTGTTAATGTATTTGTAGGACCGTCTTTGGCTACTTCTATAATTGCACTGCCGATTATAAAACTTTTACCTAACGGTGGCGACATAGCAATAGTACCCGAAAAAATATTCTATTGTATAAAATGGATATCAGATTATGCCGCATCGTTTTCCTTTGCCACTTTTGCTTCTTCGCTGCCCTATGTTAAACTAATAAGTTTCCCTGCGTTTATTGCGATTCTAACCGGATTAGTCGCAAAAAGAAAACACATATTCAAAATTGCAAGTGTTTGTCTTGCTTCTATTGTGGTAATTTTAATGCTATGCACTGTAGGTCATACAAGAAGTATATTGAGCAATAATTTAATCTATATGTACAGCAACAACAAAAACGATTTTACCTTAATTAATGACGGTAAAAACAGCGTATTAATTGATGGATACGGTACTACAAATTGCAGTGGGATGTTGCTTGACCGAAGTATAACGCATTTGGATACATACATCATAACAAAAGCAAACGCCGATGCGTTAGAAAGACTTAAAAAGACAATTTGTTATATCAGTATTGACGACGTATATATTCATAAAAGCTATGCAGGCGGCAGTTACGAAAAAAGCATTGCACAAACCGGTTGCAATGTGTTATACTTTGATGACAGTTTGTGCTTTGATAATGCCACAATATCGATCAACGAAAACGGGTATGCCTTAAACACAGAAAACAAGAGTATTACCGTTACACTTTTGAACGGCTGCAAAGCAGACAGCGCACACGATTGTAACGGTTTAATCGTCACAAAAAACTGCATAGCTAAAGAATTACCTAAACAGTTGTTGCCTAAAAATTACAACAAACTGTACATATTCAAGAGCAACGGCAGTCACTTTACCGAATTTGTTAAAAGCAACGCCAACAGTATTATAGAATTTTATAACAGTGTTGAATTAAGATTCGGGGATGACGGACTTTGGGAGGTAAAACAATGAATGAAGACCTGTTAAAAGTCGCAATTAAAAACAACGTTTCCGGAAAATGCTTTTTTCTTTGCGGTGAAGAAGAATATACCAAAGACTATTACGTAAAGCTTATGCTTAAACGCATGGATGCTTTGCCTATGCCTGAATTTAATTTGATTCATTACTGCGACAAAGATTTTTCTCCTTTAGCGCTGGCTGCCGCTTTGGAAGAATTGCCATATATGTCAGAGTATAAGCTTATTCTGATAGAGGAGCTGAATTATAACAAACTTACAGAGTCGGTTATTGCGGACACAATAAACACTTTAGAGGCAATGCCCGACTATGCTAATGTGCTTTTTGTGGCAAAAAGCAACGAGCTTTCTGCAAAAATAATAGGCAAAAAAGAAAAAGCGCCTGTAAGCGCCCTATTAGATTACGCTGAAAAAAACGGAATATTTACTGTTTTCGAAAAAGAAACCGGCGCCAAGCTTAAAAAGTGGATACGCAGACATTTTGATGCAGCGAATACCGAAACATCTGAAACTGTACCCGAAACGATGATTAATGTTTGCGGTGAGGATATGTATACATTAAAAGGAGAAGCCGCAAAGCTTATTGCGTATTGCAACGGAAGAACGGTTACCAACGACGATGTAATAAATGTATGCTGTTCTAACAAAAGCTTTAGAGTTTTTGACCTTACAAAAGCGCTTACTTCCGGCAACACTGCAAGAGTGCATGATATATACAACTTTTTAATTAAAAGCGGTGTTTCTCCGTATATGCTTATAAATATGCTTTCATCTTGCATAACCGAAATAACCGTTACAAAGGCAGGGCTTGAAGACGGAAAAGGCATAAACGAAATTGCAAAATCACTTAAAACCTTTGAATGGGCTGTGAGGAATTATTCCGCATACGCACGCAAGGTAAGCTATAACTTTTTAGATTATGCGGCAGAAAAATGCAACGAATGCGCCGTAGCTTTAAAAAGTTACAGAAACGATCCGTCCTGCACAGTAGAAATTTTTTTATTGAGGCTTGCTGCTTATGAAAAGGCTTAAATTGAGGTTTCCGGTATTTGTAGAGGGTAATTATGACAAAAAACGGATATGCGCCGTCGCGGAAGGTACAATTATAACAGGTAACGGTTTTGGCGTTTTCAATTCAAATGAAAAAATACAATTACTAAAAAAAATAACAGATAACGGAAAACTTATAATTTTGACAGACAGCGACAAGGCGGGTATTTTTATCCGAAACAAATTAAAAGGCTATCTAAACACAGAAAATATTATTAATTTGTATACACCATCCGTTCAGGGCAAAGAAAAAAGAAAAAAAACGCCCTCCAAAGACGGATTGATCGGTGTAGAGGGTATGGAAAATCATGTGATTTTTGATTTATTGCTCCCCTATTCCACCGACGTAGAAACAACTACTATTGAAGAAATATGTACCGCTGACCTTTATAATAGAGGGCTTGTTGGTACGGACGGCAGTGCCGCGTTAAGAAAAGAGTTTTGTGATGCGGCGGGGTTACCAAAAAGTCTTACGCCCAAAGCATTAAAAGAAGCTATCAACATATTGGGCGGAAAGCGTTATTTTTTAGAAATATTGGAGAAGATTTAATGAAAACCGTATCATTTTGTACACTCGGATGCAGAGTTAATCAATATGAAACGCGGGCGTTGCAAGAACTGTTTATAAACAACGGATATTCACCCGTACCGTTTGGCGAAAAATGTGACGTATGCATAGTAAACACTTGCGCCGTAACCGAAGAGAGTGAGCGTAAAAGCGCTCAAATGATAAGGCGGGCTTTGCGACTTTGTAACGATGTAAGAGTATGTGGCTGTTATACACAACTATGTGGTGTCTTTTCCGGAGTTAAACGCATAACAGGTTGTTTCAACAAAGGCAGCTTGCAAGACTTTTATACACACACCAATACAGACAAAGGTTATGAGCTAATGTGTATTGGAAACACAGCTACAGATAAGCTAATAAGCGTTTCTAAAACCAGAGCTTTTCTAAAAATACAGGATGGCTGTAACGGAAGGTGTACTTATTGTATAATTCCAAAGCTACGCGGTGCCAGTCGCTCCCGACCTGCGGAAGATATAATCTCCGAAGCAAAGCGTTTGGCAAATGTCGGTTATAAGGAAATAATACTTACGGGTATAGAAACCGCGGCCTACAACGGTATGCCGCTGTGCAACTTGATTAAAGAGGTTGCTGCAATAGAAGGCGTTGAACGCATACGACTTGGCTCGCTCGACCCTAATGTTTTAAGTGAAAGCTTTATAAAAACCATTTCAGAAACTCCAAAATTTATGCCACATCTTCACCTGTCTTTGCAATCAGGAAGCAATAGTGTCTTAAGGCGAATGAAGCGCCCCTACACAGCAGAAGATGCGCTAAACAAAATCAAATCATTAAAAGCAGCCGTTCCCGACATTATGCTTTCGGCTGATATTATATGCTCATTTCCCGGAGAAACCATAGAAGAGTTTGACGAGACCATAAGTTTTTTAAAAGAGATATCATTTTTACACATTCACGCTTTCCCCTACTCAAAGCGCCCGGGGACAGAAGCTGCGGAAATGGATAGTCAAATACCTGAAGACGAAAAACGCAACCGAATGGCTTTATTTTTGGATATTTGTAATGCCATGACAGCAGATATACTAAAACAAAAAATTGGTTCTGCGGTTAAAGTTTTGATTGAAAAGACCGTTGGCAACACCGCTGTTGGTCATAGCGAAGATTTTTGCGAAGCAACCATAAAAACAAACCACCCCGTCGCCCCCGGTGACATCGTTAAATGTCTTGTAACGGGTGCAAGGGATGGAAAGCTAATATGCGAATATATTTAACTGTATATTATTTGGTCTTGTCCTTTGGCAGAATAGTCAAGGGTGAATTTTTCTTTAAGTCCTTGACTTACATAAATTTTATCATTTGTTGCCAAAACTGTTTCTACGCCCACGCTTTTAGCCAACGTTAGTGCCTTTTCCACGCCCATAACAAAAAACGCAGTAGAAAGGCCGTCCGCTAAAACGGCGTCATCGGCAACAACCGTTACTGATACCAATCCGTTATCTGCAGGATAACCTGTTTTTGGGTCAATAATATGATGATAAAGTTTTCCGTCTTGAGTAAAGTTGCGAATATAGGAGCCGCTTGTAACAACTGCGCATTCACCCACTGAAAGCACGCCTAAAATACTGCCATTGCCTTTTGGAGAGTTTATGCCGATGCTCCAATTATCGCCGTTGGGCTTTGTGCCGACAGTAACAATGTTCCCACCAAGTGAAATGATTGCCGACTTAACCTTGTTATTCTTTAAATAATCAGCAAGTACTTCAGATGCATAGCCTTTTGCAATACCACCGAAATCTGCCATACCGCCATTTTCTAAAACTATACCTTCGTCTGTAAATACAATTTTGCTGTTTTCGACCAATTCTACAGCTCTTGTCAGTTCCTCGACATCAGGCACGGCATATTCATCGGTTGTAAAGCCCCAAAGTTTTACTAAAGGATAAATACAAGGGTCATAAGCCCCTTCCGTTAATAAACAAAGCTCATTGGCTAAACCGCAAATAGTATAAAAATCACCGTCATCTTTTATGGTTTTGCCACTATTCAGCGCATAAAGCTTGCTTCCGCTAACGGTAACGGAAAGTTCAGCCTCCAAACCATAAAGCAGTTCTAAACAAGCATCCGCTGCAGCCTTATCATCTTCATCGTATACAGTAATAGATACGTTTGTATCCATTGCTATACCATAAACAGAATAAGGCTCTGCCCCACCCTCTTTACAAGAAGGCAGGGCAAAAATAGAAATACAAATCAATAATATTAAAGCCTTTTTCATTGAGTAATCAAGCCTGCATCAATACGCAGAATATATGCGGCATCAAGGCTATCAACATAATCGTCTGCGTTAATATCGCCAACAACAAGCTGTTCGTCTGTCAGTTCTATAAGCATGGCATCGTAACGCAAAACAAATGCGGCATCCAAGCTGTCGATTGCTCCGTCACCGTTCACATCACCATATAAACGGTCGATGCAGTCATTGTCGTCATCAGATGTTTCATCAGAACTTGTATCATCAAAAGCATCATCGCCAATGTCTTCTGATATACCTTCACTTATGTATTCAGATACATATTCTGATTCGTCTTCAGATACATATTCAGATTCTTCTTCGCTACTTTCTTCGGGTTCGGGATCATTTACAATAATTGTCAGTTCATCGCATTTTTCAAGCTTCATGCTATAGGAACAAACCGTGTACCCGGTTTGAACAGCATCGCCTCTGACAACGTTGCCATCTGCATCGCGCACTTCAAGCTTGGGGCCCTGGAGATTCTTTACCACATCATAAACCGAAGTTCCGTAAGGAACATTGATAAGTTTGCCATCTTCTATGGAGTAATCGCTACCGCTTGCAAGATAAATAGATGTATCTTCATCGGGAATAACAGGTAACGGGGCGGTGCCTTCAGCGTAAGCTTGAGCCTCTTCTGCCGTTTTTGCCAAGGCTACATACTCAATATCCATATACTCGCCTTCCTTGGCATTGCCCGCAAAGAAGTCGATACGTATGCCGTAAATATTGCCTGTCCAATAGCTTACATCGGTGAGATCAACAATCTGCGTTGTCCACTCACCCGGTGTACCCGTCTGCGGGAAAACAACAGATTTACCACCCGTTGCACCCGTAACACTACCGGCACAAAGGAAGTATTCTGTTAGCGCGGTAGTTACGGACTCGCTTGTCTTATATTTCATTACTATATACTTATAATCGTTAGCGCTTAAGGTGTTTAATCCACCGGAAAGGCTATAATAAATATAAGGGTCGATAGAATCTTTGGGAACGGTAAGCCTTAAATTATTATCAACAAAGCTTGCGACAGTATCATTTTTATATCCGCCATCTATAACTTTAACTGCAGGCTCGCTATCAAATCTTAAATAGCTTGCATCATAGCGCAAGGGCATGTCTATTTCAAATTCCCCTTGAGGCGCTCTGTTCGTTGTAGTAACCAAAGCCAAGCCATTTATTACAGGGCGTATGGAACCATCGCTGGGTCTATTAACGAGTTCGGTGCCGACAATCATTGTGGAAGAACCACCGCCATCCAGGTTAATACAGCTGTTAACGCCCATTTCAAGAAGGAAATCATCTTGAGAGCTTATTCTAAAACCTTGGCTCCACAAAGAATTTCTGCCATCATTCTGTAAGAAGAACATTGTACCATCGTTCTTCCAACCAACGATGGTTGCAGGATAATTAGAGTTGTCACCAATGCCTGTGGATGCTCCGTCCAAAACAGAAGGCATATGACCGCCGATTACTACCTTTGCATTTGTCCAATCGTTGTCTCTGCCGGAAACATCGGTAACACTTATATCTATCTCTACCTTATCGCCGATTTCGTAGTCTTTAACGTTTTCTATCGCAGTACCTCTTGCCGTAAGGACAACCTTATCCTTGCTGAGGGTTGCCTTTGTTGCAGATTCGGAGGGATAAATAGCAGAAACGGTACCGCTAACTTTGCCGCCGAATCTAAATTCGCCTTCAATATTGGATAGTTCAACCTCATAAGCATCTGCAAGAGCGTAGTTATATTCACAATCACCTGTATAAACAATCAAGCTGTCATGAGCAGGCAAACGGTTAAGAGCTAACGTATTGGTTGTAAGAGTTTTTGTTGTATTGCTTACATCCAAAGAAACCACAGGCTGACCAATCATGGGAACATAGTCTTTAGTTATACCAAATGCCCAAAAGTATCCAAACCCTTCACCGTTAGTGGTGTATGTAGTTTCGTTCTTAATCTGTGACGAGCAGTAAACTATACCGTCATTTACAAGCACACCGCGGGGAATGGTCAAAATCTTTGTGGTTACGTTTGTGTTACTATGGACACCCGTCATCCAAAGGTCGCCGTTAACAGCGGCAATAACTTTGCTGTTATCAGCAAAAGCGTTATAAAGGGTTACGTAAGAATTCAGCGGATATTTACTGGCTATATGATCTCTTTTAAGAATTTGCAAATCAAGGCTTTGGTCAGCCAAGTCAAACTCAACAATGTTTACCTTTTGCAGACCATACTTGCTTCCGGACGGTAACTCTACTTTTGTGAAATACACACCGTCATAAACTTCCTTGGCGCTGCCTGCATTTTCACCCGTAAAAACAGGAAGAGCTGTAGCCGTCATTGTAGATGTTAATAACATAAC
>JAZUQW010000086.1:0-21616 GCA_045605905.1 Eubacteriales bacterium | reverse complement strand
ACAAGACGAACCGAGGCGAAAACTGTAGATTGCTACTGTGAGCCGAGGTTCGTTTTGAACGAAAAAACAATAAATTGTAGAAAATCCAGGGATGTCCTCCCTGGATTTTCTACTTTAGAGCAACTGTATTCTATTATTTTTTGTGCTCTGTGCCTTTGCCAGCGGTCTGAGGTGCCCCTATTCGGGGCACCCTTCCTAAAGTTGAACCTGTTAATAAATTCTATTGTCTCCGTTACAATGTTTTCTCAAGGAGAGGAAGTCACCGGTATTAACAACGCCATCACCTGTAACGTCAGCCGCTTCGTTTGCGATATCGGAAGAATCCGAGGTGACAAGCATCCTACGCAAAACCGCCATATCGGTAGTGCTTATGTTTCCGTCACCGGAGAGGTCACCCGGGAGTATAACGGTAACGGAATTGATTATCGCACCTTTATAGTCATACCTAACAACAGTGTAGCCTGTACCAACGTGGCCTGTATCGGCTACCGCGTTTCCGTTAAAGTCAAGCAAGGTAACTTCACACTTGAACTTATCCGATACATTTTTGGCAGTAAAACCTTCATTTTTTATCTTTAGATACTTGTCGGTAAGCACCTCTGTTGCATCGTCCTTAAGAACAAAGTTGTCGGTCAAGGTAATTACTATACGCTGCGCATCCGTATTATTGCGATCGTGTATTTGCAACGCCGTGCCGTCTGTAAAGTTTGCACCCGGAACATCCAATACCCTGCCGCCGCAGATTGTCTGAATTGTGTAAGTGCCGTTGGTGGAGGAATGGATGGTCCAACGCTGATTTCGGGTGTTGGACCTATTGCCCGTAATAATCGCCGTACCATTTACTGTTCCGACACCGTTTGCCACATCCAGCATTTTGCCGTCTGCGGTGTTTAGGATATTATATGTACCGTCGCCGTTGCGGGTAAAATGCCAGGTCTGTTCCGGACCGCCGGTTGGGGTGCCGATGTTAACAACCGAATTTTCAGCTTGAACATAAAAGTCAACTGTTTCCAATTTTAGTGTTGCATCAAACTCGTCACCCAGGTTAAGGGAGCTATACTTCAACAAGAACCTTTGTGCGTCGCCGTCATGTTCCTCCCAAAGATGTATATTTGTGCCCGGAATGTTGTCGTTGTTATAAAGGTCAAACACCGTTTTACCACCGTGAGATTTAAAATGGAAATATCCTTGCTCGTCTATCATAATACTCCATTTTTGCGGGTGATCACCGGTTGCTGTCCAAAGCCCTATGTTGTTTCCGTTATTGTAGTGGCCACCACCGCCGGACACGTCTATTGCACGGCTATCGGCAGCAGAGGTTATAAGGTACGTACCGTCAGCATTCCTTGTAAATCTCCATAGCTGATTGTTTTGGCCGGTTGCTGTTTCTGCCTGAAGGTTAGAGTCTACTGCGGTTACATACAACCCGTTTTTATGCACTATATTGGCATAAAAGTTTGTACCAACGTCAATGCGACGCAAACCGTCATAGCGTAGCTGAACCGAACTACCTGCAGCCGAAGGTGAAGCAAGCACGGGAAAATCACCGTTCCAGCCTACCTTTTGAAAGCGCACGGTTCTATTATCCCAGCCGGAACCCGATACCGCTGTTGCGTGATACACTATCCAATCCTCGGTATCATCATAACTCTTTGTAAAGCTGCAATGGCCGGGTCCGTATGCCCCGCTTGCCTTACTTATCAAAGGCGTAGAGGCTTTTGACCAAGAAGAGGCGTTTAAGAAGTTGCCATCTCTCAAAGTCAGCACGCCCATACAATAATCATCTGTCCAGCTACCGCTTGCAGAATATACTATGTGATAGGTCTTGCTTATTTCAATAGTGGTAACTACGGTGTCTTTAGGCATGGTAGCTAACAGTGTGCTGCCTGCATCATGAGATGCCCTAATGTTAAGCCCATCTGCCGTAACGCGGTATTGAGTGTTGACGGTATAATTGCTTCTGTCGGTAACACCGCTTACCGCATCGGTATAATCCAAATTGATCCATCCAACCGTACCGTTATAGTTGACCTTACCCCACCTGCCGCTATGAGTTATAACCGCAGGACCTTCGTTTACGTCGGGATAATCTACAGTCTCCCAAGAATATGAGGGGGTGGACAAAAGCACCCTGTTACTGCTTATCTGGGTAGGACTGCTCATTTGGGCAATATAGATATTTTGAACGTAGTTGGTGTCACCGGGCCACCCCGACCATACAAAGTACAGCCTACCGTCGTCAGTTTGCAGAATAGTACCGTCTATTGCCCATTTGTTGGTGCTGTCCGTAATCTTACCAACCATAACAAAAGGTTGCGTAGGGTCTTGACTTGTACCCTTCAGCACATACATACGATGGTTGTTATTGTTGCCGTCATCGGCAGCAACGTATATATACCATTCTCCATTTATATAGTGTAATTCGGGCGCCCAATATTCTGCAGAATACATTGTACCTGCAGGGGCCGTATAAACCTTATTACCGTTGTTTGCCACCTTATCAAGCGAGTCAGCAGAGGCAACGCAAACGCCGTCTCCGCCTGAATAGCAAAAGTAATAATAATTATCCTTTTTTACCACCCAAGGGTCGGGGGCAACCATCGTTCCGTTGGTGATAGTAGCTACACCCTCCCGCGGGAAAGCGTAGGAAAGATTAGATAACGCATTATTCTCCATAGAAGAAACCTCTGAACTTGATGCGGTAAATGCAACATCCGTCATAATACAGGAAGCAATCATCATCATTGACATTACAAAAACAAGAACTTTTTTCATAGCGCATCTCCTTTAAACACACATTAAAAAGCCTAAAAATGCATCGATAATCTATTACAAATACAGTTTATCACAAGTATTAAGTTATTACAAGCATTTTCTTGAAAGCATTTCATTGTTTTAATATATCATCACAACAAAAAAGCCCTCTATTTCGTTTACAGTTGTTGAAAATAGAGGGCAATTAAGCTTTAACCTTTATTAAAATAACGGGATATTGCATCCATACGGCTTTCTTGCTTTACAGAAAAAGGGCAACGACTTTCGCAATGACCGCATTTAAGACAGGCATCGGCGTTTACGGAAAGCTTGGTATAGTGGTTGGCGGCAATTATGTCCCCTGCCAGTGCCAAATCGTAATACTTGTTAACAAGCCCTATATCTATCCCCGCGGGACAAGGCTGACAGTGATTACAATAAACGCAAGTACCCTTTACCGTTTCTGCGGTAAAAGAGCCGATAAGCGAATAGTCCTTTTCTGCGTCGTTAGCAGAAAGAAAGCCCAGCAATGTATCAAGATGCTGCATTGTCTGCACACCCGGAACCGCCACAAGAACGCCGGGGCGGTCTATGGCATACTGCAGACATTGATTATGGGTAAGCGCCACGCCGAAGGGGGATTGCTCTGCTGTAAGAAGCTGACCGGCAAAAAAGGGCTTCATAACAGAAATACCCACACCCTCGCGCTGACAACGACGGAAAAGCTCGAAGCGCTCGTTTACTGTACCGATTCCGTATTCGTCCCCTTTTTCAAAATCGTAGGCGGGGTTAATGGAGAACATCATCATATCGGCAATACCTGTATCAAGAATACGGTTTGCCACGCTTGGGGTATGGGAGGAAAAACCTATATGGCGAACAACGCCCTGTTTTTTCAGCTCCTTGAGATAGTCCACTACACCGATTTCCGTAAGCTTGTCAAAATCCTCATCTTCATCCACGCAATGCAAAAATCCAAAGTCAGCGTAATCGGTACCGAGGGTATCAAGCTCCCAACTGAATGTATTTTTTATTGTTTCAAAGTCACGGCACCAGCCATATTCGCCGTTTTTGTCATACACTGCACCAAAATGCATTTGCAAAAAGACCTTTTCTCGCCTACCCTTTATGGCTCTTCCGAAAGGGGCATATACCGCGCCGCCTGCGCATAGGTCAAAAAAGTTTATTCCATTATCTATGGCTTTGCCGATTATAGCCTCTATCTCATCTGCGAGCGTGTGCTGAATACCACCCATACCCAAGCCAAGCACGCTGAATTTTTCGTTTTCGTTACCCCGTGGTAGTTTTCTGTATTCCATTACCTGCTCCTTTTGCTAAAATCCCTGCGATTATAAACCGCAGGGATCATTTCATTCTAATTCATAATATTACAACGGACAACCGTATAATCAAAGCCAAAGCTGTTGCGCGCGAACAAAGTAAGATCGGATTTGCCGCTTAAGTTTTCAGACGATACGTCCTTTGTCTTCTCCACGGCTGATACCTGATACGTGTAACGAATTCCGTTAACATCCGTAATACAAACCTTGTCTCCATTACTTATAACTGTAATAAAATCCATCTGACCTTTATTGTCGCTACCGCCAATAACCAGGCTACCATCGTACATACTGCCTAAAAATCGGTGCGGGAATTTGTTAATATTTCCCTTATGCCAATTGTTGCAAACGGGCAGCTTGACATTGTACCCGGGCGCCTCAAGCAAAGCGCAAAAATCGTTACCTTCAATTTCAAGCGCAGGCATAACGGTTTGACGCCTTCCGTCCGGTGCGCCATCATTTACCTGCGGAATAAGGCTGCTTATTGTATTTGCAAGTTTTTCTGCCTCTTTGCGGTTTACCGATTGGGAAATAAGGCTTGCGGCAACCAACACTATGGCCGTAGCCACCAGAACAGCGCCCAGGATGGCAAAAGCCCTTGCTGTGTATTTTTTCATGCCGTTGCCCTGCCCTTGTATACCGCAAGAATAATCATTCCACAGCCGGAAAACAAGGTTAGCAAAACGTATAGCCAAAAATTGTATGTGTCACCCGTTGCAGGAGGAGGTGTTGGCGAAACATAAGTGTTTGTCACGGTTATAACTGCGCCGTCACCGCCTACGGTTACGGAATAGCTTTCCGGTACATCACACTCTACCGCCGTCCACACGCCACCGTCATCTGCATCTGTCCAAGAATAGGACCAGTTGTTTTGGGACGATAAGGTTTGGGTGGATTGCAAAGCGCCGTCCTTATACAGCTCTATCGTTACAGAATCGGGGCGCTTATCGGCGTTACCGTTATCCTGCCACTGCTTTACCACCTTAAGCTGACGCTCTTGGGGCTCTATCGCTTGGCTGCCGCTTTTTGGCTGTGCCACAACATCCTTTACGAGATTGCCTTCACTGTCTGTCGAGGGTAAAGCCACAAAAACGTTTTCGAAGGAGTAAACAGTGCTATCTGTCTGTGCCTGTACGGTTAAGACTAAATACAAGCCTTCTTGCAGATTTTCAAATACCGCTTCGCCGTTTTGGTTAGTGGTTTGGGTTGCGGTAGGCGCTTTACTGTCTGCCACAATATAGGAATATAAAGTGGTTGCAGCGTTGCGCCATTCATCTTGGGTTGTAATGCCTGAAACATTTATAGGATAATCATAGCCCTCTGCCAAGGTAAAACCTTCTGTATCAGAGCGGTCACCAACACGGTAAATGCTAATTTCAAGCCCTTCAAAGCTGTTACCGTCACCGCGGTAAACAAGGGTCAAGGAGCAGTTGCTTTCTTCAGCGAAAACATACAAAGATACAGAACCACACAACAAAAGCATACAAAGAAAAGTGCATATTGCTTTTTTCACCTTAATCATCTCCTTCATCCTTTTTTACAGGCTTAAATAAAACTATCATCATTAGCACAAACAAAATCGGAAGTGCCACTATGGGGGTTACTATTAAAGTGTCTATCTGATAAGCATCGGTACTTACATAAATCGTTCTATGCTCTATCGTATCCACACGAGTGCCTCGCACCAAAAGCCTTTCGGTATTGACGCCGTAAGGCGTGCAAGTGAGCAATGTACAATACTCGCCACCTTTAATTATTGCCATTTCTGACACATCGTTTGGTTGAACAATACGTATTTGGTCCACCTGATACGCCAACGTTTGGTTGAGGATTGTAACGGTAAAAGTGTCCCCTATCTCCAAACGGTCAAGGTCGGTAAACAGCTTTGCACCGGGCAGACCTCGATGTGCAGAAACAACGGTGTGGGTACTTTCCCCCCCTATGGGAAAACTGCTGCCCTGCAAATGTCCTATGGCGACATTCAAAACCTCTTGAGACGTGCCGTGATACAAGGGTAACTCTATACCTATTTTGCTGATGCTTACATATCCCATCATGCCGCTGGAGTTAAGGGAAAGTATTTCGTTATAACCCTTGATTTTACCATATTCCTTCAAGGGAAAGTCAAGGCTTGCAAGTGCCTTGTTATACTCCGCCGCCGCATTGAAATATTCTGTATAATCTTCGGCATTCATCGCCTTAAGCATTGCCTCATAGTCGTTAATTGCCTGTGACTGTGTTTTAGAGTTCCAATAATTGCTTAAAGCAGGGTACAGCATTATGGACAGCCCGAGGAAAAATATAAAAAGTAATAAAAAGGTTGTCCAACGTCTTTTTTTCATAATTCTACGTCTTTCCTTCAAGGGGTGCGAAAGTGGAGGTTTAAACGGCGCTTAAGCCTCCACTTTCGCACCCAAAACCGTGGTTTTGGGTGCGCATTTCTGCTTTAATAAGTTAATTCAAGTACTAAATTATGCGTTGGCCTTAGCCATTCTTGTCTTAGCAACAAGAAGAACGCCTGCAAAGAGAACCATGAGTCCACCGATAACGATAAACAATGTGGTACCGATGCCGCCTGTTTCGGGAAGAAGTACGCCTGCTTGGTTAATTACTTGAACGCCGCCTTCAATATATTTACCCGCTTCTACTGTTGCGTTGTTATTTTCGCCTTCCATTTCAACTTTTACAAGGCTGGTGAGAAGGTTGTAGCCGTTAGGAGCCTTGGTTTCCTTAAGCCATACAACGTCATCGCCGTCAAAGCCTATGATAGTAACCTGACCGTTCACGGGAACGATAGTTGTAGTGGTGGTTTCTTCATTGTTCACAGGGAAACGGTAGTTACCTTCGCCAAGGTCAACAAACTCATATGCGTTTTGAGAATATTCGTCATAAATTATTTCAAATTCAGCGCCGTCAAGAACGTTATCCTCGCCGTCAGTCTTTACGATGTCAAAGGAGAACATTTTGGTTTCGGTAACGGAATCTTGAGTTTTGTTTGTGGTGTTGGTGGTGTCACCGTAAGTAAGATATGCAGTGTTCTTTTCTGCTTCGCCAGCTATAGCGTTTTCGTTAAGCTGTGCCGTATAATTAACAACGATTTCTTTACCAACAATGCTTGCAACGTATTCGTTGTCAAAAGAAACCTCAAAGGTGCAATCATCATCTGTCTCTGTAATTACGGTGTAGTTGCTATCGCTAACGTCTGCGCCGTCAACGGTAACAGATATAACGTCTAAATAAGTAAGACCGTCTTCCATAATATCGTGCATTACATAGTTTTCAGCACCTTTGGTTACGGAAATAGTAACCTGGAATAAAACGATATCTAAAAGGTCTACATCGTTTGCGGAACCGTAGGAATCGGTGCTGTCTTCCAAAACTTTCTTTTCAAGAGAGGGCTTAACGTTCTTTTCGGTAATAGAAGCGGTAGGCTTGGTAGTGGTAAGGTTGTGGAAGGTACCGAGGGTGGTATCTACTACAAAATAACCGTGATCAAGACCGCTGATGGTTGCGGTGCCGTTAGCTGCGGTTGCGGTGCCTACTGCGTCAATAGAGTTGTCTTTTGCATACTTGATAGCAGCGTCTGCAAGTGCTACCTTCTGCTCGGCGGTAAGGGTGCCGTTTTCTTCAAGATAGCCGTCTGCATTAATAGTGAGATATGCAGCGCCGTCGCCGGATATAAAGTTTTCCCAACCTGCGGAAACTTTGTAAGAATAGATGCCGGCAGTGGTATCATAGCTTTCGAGGGTAGCTATCTGCCAAGCGTTGTAAACGGTGCCGTCAACGCAGCCATCAATAGTGATAGAGCCTGTGTCTACAGCGAATGCGGAGATGCTGCAGGTTGCGATAACCATAACAGCGCAGAGGAATGCGATGAGTTTTTTCATGGTTTTGGGTCCTTTCTTTTCTTTTTTATTTTTTTATTTTGGTTTTATAATTATGCGCCTTTTTTGCGCTTATAACGGAAGATAAGTGCACCAGCGAACGCCGCAAGCATTATTCCGAAACCAATATAAGGCATTATGCGCCTTGCAAGGCTGCCGTTCGTTGCGGGCAATTCGTAGCCGCCATAGTTGTAAAAGCTTACCGCAGAGCTGTTGCTTACTGTACCGTTTGCAGTGTTGCCTTTACTTCTTACTTCCCCACCGTTTACAGTGTATTGGGTTTGGAAGCCGTTTTCTGCTGTCTCTGTAACAGTCCACTTTGCACCTATGGGCAGGTTTTGTACCTGGAGGGTTTGACCGTGGCTGAGAGAGAACGTAGCACTACCGTTTGCATCCAAGGTGATGCTATCTATACCGCTTACGCCGCTGCAAGCAAAGCTACCTGTTACAGGCGTATTGCCTTGCTTTACTGTCAGCGTAAACTTAAAATTACCGGAGTAGTTCTGAACACCTTCAACTGTCTTGGAGATATCAAGTATCCCCACAAGGGTGTTTTCGAAGCTGAATGTGTTAACACCGTTGCCGGTGCCGTTTAACAACAGAGTAGATACTACGCTTGTTTTACCTGTTGTGGAATCTACGGAAAACTCAACCTTTAGGATGTAATAATCCGTATCATAGCCGGGATTGCCTGCGCCTACTTCATCTATCCGGAAATAGGCAGGAACGGTGGTATTCCAAGAAGTATCAAAGTTTAAGGTGAAGCTTACATCTTTGGCAGCAGTGCCGTTAACGCTTACTGCTTGGGAAAGGCTTAAGCCATTATCAACAGGGGAATAGATACCGTTTTCAAGGGCTACCTGGGTAAGCTTTATCACATAATCATGGTCTGCGCCATCGCTGTTAAGCAAAGTCTTGTTACCGTTAACAGTTACACTTATTGGGTCTATGCTGTTGCTTACGGTAACTATATGGTTGGTGGAAACAGCCGCCTCACCCGTTACGGTGTCACCGTTAAGGCTTAGGGTTTGACTGCTTTCTGCCAACCACTGCGTGTAGGTGGAAGGGTTATTGTTTTGGCAGGAGAAGCTGTAGGTGGGCGTGTAAACAGTACTTGCCGCTTCCTTAAGGCTTATATCCGTACCTGCCAGAATGTCATTAAATTTAACGTATTTGTCGGAGCTGAAGGTTACCTTGCCCGCTGTTGTCACGGCATAGTTACCGGAAACAAGGGTGCCGTCCTTGTTGTATAGCTGATAGGGTGTGCCCACCGCAACGGGAATACCGTCAAAACTTAAATCAAAAGTAAAATCTCTTACTGCGCTGTTGTAGTCGTTAAGCTCCTTATGTATCTCCAAAGCGCTGTAAAGGTCTTCCGTAGTGTTGATTACATCAACATCTACAAGGTCTTCTCTTGTTACGGTATTTTCACCGCCAATAACCTGAATTTCGGTTATACCGATAACGCCGCTGGAGGGAGAGCTTGGTGTACCCACCGTTTCCTGCGGAGCATCTACATAAATATTAACACGAAGCTCACCTATTACTGTAGGTGCAAAGGTTACAGTATACATTCTTGTATGACTGTCGTTGTTGTACCATACAAATTTATCGGTCTCGGCAAGCGTTACGAATCCTCGCTGAGAATCATAACGCTGTACGACGATCTTTGTGGGATAGCCACGGTATTTCTTATCCGTAGTTTCTCTAAACGCCGCCAACACGTTAACGGCAGACACCTTTTTCCCACCTAATCCGCCGTAGTGGATATCGATGGAACCTGCAGTCATATTCGTTTGGAATTCCGTGCCTCGGCTAAGCTCAACAGTGCCATACATACCGTCAGCACTGCCAAGGGTTATAGCACCGTCGTTAAATTTACCAGGGTGACCGCCGTAGTTCTTCAATTCACCGTAGTTAATTTGGATGCCACCTTTGCTATTATCAACGTCGCTATATCTGCCGGAATTGTTGTAACCATTTGATGCCCAATAGTAGCCGTTTTGTGCCAGGTTTACGGGTGCGGCATCCTCGCCGCTTACGGTACCTACTTCTGCAGGAGAGCTTTCTACCGCAGTATATACCTTACCGCCCACAGTAATAGACTGGTTTACAGTGCTTGTACTATTTTGAGCAATGGTTATTTGGGTAGGACCGTACTGTCCGCTCAACTCTTGTGGGAAAAGCTCCCTTACAAAGAATCTTGTGCCCGCTTCGATATCACCTATCATTGCGGTTTCGCCCGCCTTGAGGCGGATTATGCCGTTTGCATCGGTAACACGGTTTTCTATGTAGGTAAGGCCATTGGTTTCATAAACGCTGTAAGTAACGTTAGCGCCAACAACAAGTGCGTTGTTATCGGTATCGCTTACGCCTGCGTTATATTTAACCACCTGGAAAAGATAATCGGGATTGCCGAGAACGGTGGCACTTAACTCTTTGCTTATTTCAATACGGTTTTTGGGGATAGCGGTAAGGTTGAAGTTGATGCTACACATACTGGAACCGGAGCCGCGTTCCATATAATAAAAGTCAAGGGAATGAACAGACTCGTCAGCAAAAGTGCCGCCTTCAAGTATGCTTGTATCTCTGCCTGCTGCGGCAAGTATCTCTGCAAAGGTAACAACCTTGTAAGGAGTGCTTTGTACTGCGCCTGCAAAGTCGCCAAGACCGTAGTAGTAAACCTTGCCCTCTTTAAAGTTGATGGTGCCGCCAACATGGCTGTGGACACCGGAAAGGTCTAGGAACAAAACACCGTCCAGATATACCCAAACATCATCGTCACCGGTGAAGTTGAAGGTCATATCGTCATTGTTTTTGCCTGCTACGCCGCCGATAGGTTGAGCAAAATCGAAGTGTATATCCATACCGAAATAGAAGTCACTTTGTTCGTCAAAATCTATACCGTACATATCGGCATAACCGTTTTGAGCTACAACCTTATCGAAAAGCTTGTAAGAAGCGTCGGAAGTGCTTGTTATTTTGCCGGAATAATAATTGAGAAGCTGATATGCAAAGTGGCTAACTCCACCGTAACCCACATCGGAAACACCGTTGAGGAAGGGAGTTACACCGCTTTTATTGCCGCTTATATTATCATACATCTCCTCCATAACCTCGGCAAGATTCTTGTAGCACTCAAGACCTGTTTGGTGGTAGAGAGACATTGCACTTGCCGCAGTACGTCTTATGTAATTAAGGTTACAGGACGCAGATGTTGCCGTTGTGCCGTCGGGCTTTGTATAAGTTTTGGGGAGAATTGGTGTTGTTTGCGTTACGATATTGTTGAAGGGCATAAAGTTGCCAAAGGGATACATAACAAAGCTGGGGGTTATTATGTCCTTATATATCAGGAATTTGTTTGTAGCCGCATCCCATTGTGCATGGTTTTGGCGAGAGTCAAAGTAATAAAGCTGTTTTTCTGCATCGTATTGGAAAAGTCCGGTTACATTTTGGGTGTTTTGCTTTTTGATATAGCTAAGACCTGTAGCGCTACCGTCCTTAAACAAATATCCAAGGTCTGTGCCGTTAATCAAAGCGGGGCTGTCGTTCTTTAAAACAGGGAACATTACACCCTCGGTAGGTCTGCTTGCTGCATAACCGGGATGAAGTTTATTTATACCTTTGGGGTTAACACCGCTACCGCAGACATTATCATAGTACAAATTGAAGTCAGCAACAACCATATCGCCAAAACCAAAACAATAGCGGTTAGGGATATTTGTAAAGCTATCTGTATTCAAAGGGTCGGGGCGCTGATAACCGGGACGGGGATACAGTACACCGCCTGCAACGTCTTGTTTCCAAAGGCTGTTAATATTTTGACCGTTGGGGTCGCCGCCGTAATTGTAAAGGTTTATGTCAATAAAGGTGCTTGTATCGGGGGTGGAAACAGTACCCTTAAGATAGTCGCTGTTGTCCACAACGCTTTCCTTGGCAGTGGTACCAAAGGTCAGAGAGCCCAAGCCGCCTGCCGCAGGAGTGTAGTTACCAACGTTTGTTGCCCCCGCCGAAGTGGGGAAGCTGCTATACACGGTACCGGAAGCGTTTTTAGCTATAACAGAGTCGCCCTTCCTTATACTGTCAAGGATAACCGTGCCGCGTTTTTCACCGTTTTCATTAATATATTGAGGGCACGCCAAGAACATATAGCCCTTTGATGTAGTGTTGTAAAGCGTGCGCTTGTTTACACTTTCACCGTGTATCGCCGCCACATAGTACATACCTGTGATGCTGTTATATTCTATCTGATAACAAACCCAAGACTGGAAATTAAAGGAAGAAACCCAATCGTTTGCGGAGGGGTCCTGATTATATGCATCTATAAGATATTGATTAATAGATCTTCCGCTTATAAGTATAGGGTACTGCCAACCTATCCACATCATATTATTGATCTGATAGATAGTGTAAGCACCGGTTTGACCTACCTCCAACGCATAGGTAGTGGGTATGGGGAAAGCTGACATAAGCCCGCTTAATTTGCTGTGGTTAGTTACAAGATGTTGCCATTCTTTTTCAACATCCATATACAGCATATTGGGAAGACTACACTTGTTTAAAACCTCGAAATAATACGCCTCGTAAGCATCCATATCTTCTTCAAGGCTTGTTAAGGTATCTATAGCCTCTTCTTCTGTGGGGAGCGCATCTATAAGCTCTATAACGCTGTCAATAAAGGCGAGCCTGTCGGCATCGACAGTCTTGCGTTCTACCTGCGTAAGCACGCCGTAGCCCATAACCGCTGTATCGTCAAGCTTATACTCTGCCTCGGCAACCGCATTGTTAAGGTTACCTTCTACAACGCTTAACGCACCGTCGGAAACCTCGGTTACCACAGCAACTGAATCCGCATTACCGTTACTGTCCTTATCAAGGAACAGCAGGTCACCCTTTAAGGGAGTGTGGTCAGATGCTGCGGAATAAAGACCGTCTGCATCCCACTGTACGCGCATAGAGTCCACACCGGAGTTATAAGGCGCCAGCTCTTCGCTTATATCTGCATAATACAGGCAAAAGCTTGCAAACATAGCAGACCAATCGCCGTAAGGATTACCGTGCCATGCGCCGTAACGGGTATAGCCGTAACGGTTGCCGTTGTCGTCCACAACATAATTATAAAGACTTTCTTCATAACCAAGTTGGGTCTTGGCAACTTCCACAAGGTCATCCGCCATAACACCCGTAGGCTCAAGCTTTTCCATGGTGGCTTCCCAATCCTCTGCCGTCTCTACATCCGCATCGGGATTGGAGTAGCACAAATCGGTATGAATATGCTCTTCCCTTGTACAACCTTCGGCTATACATACGTCGTCATGTGCATGCTCTTCAAATCCGCAAAAAGCTTCCCCTGCCTTTGTTATGCCCACCAGCTTAAGCCACCAAAAAACGGCGGTTACAACAACAATGGACAGCAACAAAACAACAGCGATACGTCCGCGGAATTTACTGTTATTTAGTTTTGTGTGTACTAAAGTTTTTTGTTCTGTCATTTGCACCATAATTTCAATGTTTTAATCTATAATTTCCATTTGAGATAAAGGCCAAATCTTAAGCATCAGCCTGCCTACAAGCTGATCATTTGTAACACAGCCTATTACCGTACTTCTGCTGTCTATAGAGGTTTCGCGCTGGTCCCCCATCATAAAATACTGATTCTCGGGCACGTGAAAAGGAAACTCCACATCACATTCGCCTAATGCTTTTTCGGTAATATACGGCTCGTCAATAAGCTTGTCATTTACATACACATTGCCTTCGGCATCGATTAAAATTTTGTCACCCGGCAGCCCGATAACACGTTTTATCAATATTTTATTGGAATATGAAAAAGCACACAGATCGCCTCTTTCAAGCTTGCTGCTTTTTACCAAAACCACTATGTTGCCTTCTTCAAGCGTAGGTTCCATACTCGTGCCGGCAATCTGCATTACCGGAAACACCAAGGTTGCTATAAGCACCGCTACCGCTGCCACAACGATCAAACCGTAGACGGTACTTTTTATGATACGCTTATACCGCCTTTTATAGGTTTCACGCTTAATCTCTGCCTCTAAAGCTGCTTCGGTGGGAAAAAAAGAATTATCGCTTTCGCCCTCGATCTCTTCAGGCTCCACAATAATTTCCTTATTCTCAACAACTTCTTCAGTTTTTTTAATTCCTTTTATTTCTTCGTTATTTTGCATCAGTCAATCCGCCGTCCTGCTCTAACCTTCTTGCGGCTTTAACCGCCTCTGCACTTTCTGCAAGCCGTATAACATTTTCCAAATACTGCGCCGCCGCGGTTTCTGCTGCTTCGAAAACACCGTTAAGCTTAAGCGCCGCTTCAGCAATAGAGCCTGCACGCATTTTTTCGATATCTCTTGTCTTTAGAAGCTCTTTAGTTTCATCAAGCTCTTTTTGTAAGCTATCAGCCCTTTTAGTCTGTTCAAGCAACAGCTCTAAAAGCTGTTTTCGGTTTAGTTTTTTCAATTCTTTTTGTGTCATATAACTAAACCGCCTTTCAATATAAACAAAGGTTCTAACAACTTTGCCAAACGATTATATCACATCAATTTACAAATTGCAAGAGCATATAAAAGAATTATAAAATTTTGTTTGTTTTGACGTATATTTTTTCAAAAAAGAGCTTTTTGTGAACATTGCTTTTTATGCGGCTTATAATCTTTTTGTTACATAAAAAGGCTTAACATACCGACATAATTTTTAGTTAAAAAACTTTTTTCATTCCGCTTTTTTATTATTTATACTTGTTTTTGTTTTATTTTGTGTTATAATTAGCCGTTGGAAAGGCGGAAAGCTTATGAGTAAGTTTTTAAATTCGTTTGCCGATTTTGTAAAATCTAACAATATAAATATATATACTATAGCGGAGATTACGGGAAGTAACGAGCCGGAGCTTGTAAAACTTGTGCCTTGTAACCCATGCCAAAACTCATATTCGGTCTCTAAATTCTTTACTCTTACCGCCGTGGGTCTACTGTGGGATGAAGGACGTATTGAGCTTTGCCACAAGCTGACGGATATTTTGGCTGATCACTGCCCCACCGATATGCATCCGAAATGGCGTGAAGCTACTGTAGAAATGGCGATACGACACCGTTGCGGGTTGCCCCAAGGGTATCTGGATATAGATTGTGACGACGTCAGCACCTTTGGCAAGGACTATTTGGCCTATGTGTTATCCACCCCTGTAGGTGATACCGAAAATTATTCATACACAGATGCAGAGTTTTATCTTTTGGCGCGCGCCGTAACAGAGCGGGCGGAAAAGCCCATTTGCGAATATCTTTGGGACAAGCTGTTTTACAAGCTTGGGTTTAAAGAGCTTGCTTGGAGCTGTTGCCCTATGAATCACGCTATGGGTGCAACGGGGCTGTACATACGCACCGAGGACATGGTAAAGCTGGGTGGTCTGTATCTTAACAAGGGTATATACAAAGGCGAAAGGCTGTTGTCCGAGCGATGGATTAACACAGTAATAGAAAACGGATATCTGCCCGGATATTCCGCAGGCGGATATGGACACGGAGGTATGCTTGGACAAATGCTTTTGGTATTGCCAAACCACAACCGTGCGGTGGCGTGGCACGGGTACCATACTGACAGCGAAAAGGTAAACAAATGGATTACCGAATATGTAGAAAAAGAAATAAAAGGATTGGTATAAAATAAAATGTACAATTACACATTATCGCAAATATCAGGCTTTGCAACGCTTGCGTTTATGGTTTCCAGTTACTTTTTTAAAAGCAAGCGCAATTATTTGTTTTTTCAAGTTTTAGGGCTTATAGGTATGTTCCTTTCGTACCTGTTCGGTGCAGAGTATTTTGCAATGGTTGCGCTGGCGGTAAGCTTTTCAAGGACATTTACATTTTTCTGCTACGAAAAAAAGGATAAGGAAGCACCTATATTTCTTTCGTTTCTTTTTGCCTCTTTGGGGCTTTGCGCGTACATAACGGTAAACCTTATTATTTTAGGCGATGCAAAGCCCGTAGATATAATTTGCTTGACCGAGCAGGTTATGTACGCCTTTGTTTTCCGTATAAGAAACATAAAGACCGTGCGTTATGCATTGATTTTGCCCACCGCTTTGGCAGTACTTTATAACCTGCTTATAGGCGATATGATGTTTTTGGTAATGTCTTATTCGTTTGAGCTGTTGGCTGATTTTTATGCTATTTACAAATATAGAGATCGCAAGCCTAAAGAAGCTTAAAATGGCAATCATATCACCTAAAAAAGTCTGACGACTTATTGGGAAGCCCGACAAATCACCCCAAGATATCTGACGATTTCTTGGGGACCCCGACAAAAATCAAGCCCCGCCGTTATGGCGGGGCTTTTGCTCACTCAATTATGTACTATTGATAGATTAAAGCTTGGGGCCTGCTTCAACAAGTGCCTTACCTGCTTCGTTGCCGGTGTACTTAACAAAGTTCTTTATAAATCTACCTGCAAGGTCTTTAGCCTTGGTTTCCCACTCTTCAGCATTAGCATAAGTATCACGAGGATCAAGAATGCCGGTATCAACGCCGGGAAGCTCTGTAGGAACTGCGACGTTGAAGTAAGGAATGGTTTTGGTTTCTGCCTTGAGGATGGAACCGTCAAGGATAGCAACGATAATGCCGCGGGTATCCTTGATGGAAATACGCTTGCCGGTGCCGTTCCAGCCGGTGTTTACAAGGTATGCCTTTGCGCCGCTCTTTTCCATCTTCTTAACAAGCTCTTCTGCGTACTTGGTGGGGTGGAGTTCGAGGAACGCCTGACCGAAGCATGCGGAGAAGGTAGGTGTAGGCTCGGTAATGCCGCGCTCTGTACCTGCGAGCTTGGAGGTGAAGCCGGAAAGGAAGTAGTACTTAGCCTGGTCGGGAGTAAGTACGGAAACGGGAGGAAGTACGCCGAAAACATCTGCAGAAAGGAAGATTACGTTCTTTGCATCGGGTGCTGCAGAAACGGGGCGAACGATCTTTTCTATATGGTCGATGGGATAAGAAACGCGGGTGTTTTCAGTTACGGAGCCATCTGCAAAGTCACAAACGCCGTTAGCATCAACAGTAACGTTTTCGAGAAGAGCGTTACGTCTTATTGCGTTGTAGATATCGGGCTCGGAATCCTTATCAAGGTTGATAACCTTTGCGTAGCAACCGCCTTCGAAGTTGAATACGCCGTTATCATCCCAACCGTGTTCGTCGTCACCCATAAGGAGACGCTTGGGATCGGTGGAGAGGGTGGTTTTACCTGTACCGGAAAGACCGAAGAAGAGAGCGGTGTTTTCGCCGTTCATGTCGGTGTTAGCGGAGCAGTGCATGGAAGCCATACCCTTGAGGGGGAGGTAATAGTTCATCATAGAGAACATACCCTTCTTCATTTCGCCGCCGTACCAAGTGTTAAGGATAACCTGTTCACGAGAGGTGATGTTGAATACTGCTGCGGTTTCGGAGTTGAGGCCGAGTTCCTTATAGTTTTCAACCTTTGCCTTAGATGCGTTGTAGCAGATAAAGTCAGGCTCAAAATTCTCAAGCTCTTCAGCAGTGGGAACTATGAACATATTGGTAACGAAATGTGCCTGCCAAGCCACTTCCATAATGAAGCGGATAGCCATACGAGAGTCAGCGTTTGCGCCGCAGAATACGTCTACAACGTAAAGCTTCTTATCAGAAAGCTCTTTAACAGCGAGGTCCTTAAGAGCCTTCCAAGATTCTTCGCTGCAAGGATGGTTGTCGTTCTTGAACTCATCAGAAGTCCACCAAACGGTGTCTTTAGAGTTTTCGTCCATAACTATGAACTTATCTTTAGGAGAACGACCGGTATAGATACCTGTCATAACGTTAACAGCGCCAAGCTCTGTCAACTGGCCTTTTTCATAGCCTTCCAAAGAAGGGTCAGTTTCAGCCACAAACAATTCTTCGTAGGAGGGGTTATGGATAACCTCTTTAACTCCTGTAATGCCGTACTTAGTGAGATCCAATTTGCTCATAATACCATTCTCTTTCTTTGTATAATATTTTTAATTTTTATAAAGGGTAAACGATTTTGCAAGGTGCTTTTTGTACTTGGTAACCCAAAAATCCTCGCATATATACTTTTACCATAAAAGTCAAGCTTTGTCAATTGATATATATATCAATTTTTACAGATTTTAGGCTTGTAAATTGTAAAAATAAAACAATACCTCCTAATTACCGCAGCAATCACCCCAGCAAAAAAGGCTTTGCGCGATTATGCAAAGCCTATGTGCTTTTTCTTATTGCTTTTTTCTTTTAGGCGGGTCATAAAAAACAAAGGCAATTGACACCGCAAGTTTTATAAGATTTGCAACAAGGGTTACTATTGCAAGACCCCAAATTTTATATTCGTCTACAAAGTAGTAGGCTGCCCCGATATAGCCTGCACCCCACACTGTTTGTATCGTCATTTGCAGTGCGGTTTTTCCTTGGCTTAACAGAATGGACATAAACATTGTGGAAATGAAGCCTGCGATTAGCCCCAGATTCACTATAAAGTTATACTGTATAACCTCATCGTAAAACGAAGAATAGAACAGCTTTATGAATATGGGGGTGCCTATGATGCTTGCACAGTAAAACACGCCGCCGCAGCCCAAGGCTATTGCCGTAAATTTAAACAGTTGCTTTTTGGTAAGCGTAGCATCCTTTACGGTAAGGTAAGTTAAAATAAGAGAGCTTACGGGCTGTACCAGCATCTGTATAGTTTTTGCAATAAGAGAGACTGCGTTGTATTTTGTTACAACATCATAGCCCAAGCTTTGCTTAATAACCACCTTGTCAAACTGATTTACGCAATCCCTAACGATAGTGGATGCGAAAACTATGGCAACGGTTTTTGTGATTTTTGAGCGAAGCTTGGTTGTGCCGTCATTTTTAAACAGCTTGCCACGGATTAGGATATAAGAAACCGCGCCAACCTCACCCACAGCAAAGATAAGCAACCAGATATCGGTAAGCAAAAACAGTCCGAAGCCGATGAGATAACCTACGGAAACCGCAAGGAAATACAAGAAGTAGCCCTTAAACTTTAGGCTTAACCTAAACTCTACAGACGCATAAATACGAAGCAAGTACACCACGGAGAACAAGCCGTAAGCGATGGCAAAAGTCGGATCCTTCTCGTCTATAAATCCAACAGCACCGCAGACCAAAGCCGAAATGGCGGAAAAAACTGCCACATGAGGCATAAAATCGCGATTTGTTACGTCATAGTCCTTGCGCATTATAAGACGCACGCTATTTAGGGCAGTACCCAAAGCTTGAGGAACAATATATATTATGCCGATAAAATACTGTATTCTGCCGGTTGTATCCTCACCGCAAAGGCGGTTTGAAAGGGGGTAT
Organism: Eubacteriales bacterium; assembly: GCA_045605905.1. Taxonomy (GTDB): domain Bacteria; phylum Bacillota; class Clostridia; order Oscillospirales; family CAG-382; genus SIG636. The sequence continues at coordinate 2,284 of JAZUQW010000086.1, read as the reverse complement.
ATTATTATTTGAAGCACCAACTGCATAACCACCGTTGCGCCGATAGTATATACAAGGTCGCTTGCTGTTTTTTTAGTTTGTTGCTTTGCCATTTAAACAATCCTTCTCGTTTAGTATAACTGATGTAATTGTATCACTCGCTACATATATTGTCAAGTTAGCTTTTGGTTTTTATCGTGGTTTAAAACAAAACTATTGCGTTAACAGCTCAATCGTGTTATAATATTGTTATATTGGGTTATTATATGTAAATAAATGAAAAGAGTGTTATATTATGAGCAATACCGCTTCTACCTTTGCAGGTAAAACCCTTCTTATTACCGGCGGCACGGGCTCCTTTGCCAATGCCGTACTTAACCGTTTTCTTGATACGGATATAGGCGAGATCCGCATTTTTTCAAGAGACGAAAAAAAGCAAGACGATATGCGCCACGAGTATCAGGCAAAAAAACCCGAGCTTGCAAATAAGATAAAGTTTTATATAGGTGATGTAAGAGATTTACAGTCGGTAAAAAACGCTATGCACGGTGTGGATTATATTTTCCATGCTGCGGCGTTAAAGCAAGTACCGTCTTGCGAGTTTTTTCCCATTGAAGCTGTAAAGACAAACGTGTTGGGTACAGAAAACGTGCTTACCGCCGCCATAGATGCAGGCGTTAAAAAGGTCATATGCTTATCCACCGACAAGGCGGCTTATCCCGTTAACGCCATGGGAACATCCAAGGCGATGATGGAAAAGGTAGTGGTGGCAAAGTCCCGCACTGTAGCTCCGGAGGCTACATCTATTTGCTGTACCCGCTACGGTAATGTTATGTGCAGCCGCGGATCGGTAATTCCCTTGTGGATAGAGCAAATAAAGGCGAGTAACCCCATTACGGTTACAGAACCCTCTATGACACGTTTTATAATGTCCTTGGAAGAAGCGGTTGACCTTGTTCTGTTTGCCTTTGAAAACGGCAACAGCGGAGATATATTGGTTCAAAAGGCGCCTGCGTGCACAATAGAAGTTCTTGCAAAAGCCGTGTGCGAGCTTTTTGCACCCGAAACCGAAATAAAGGTTATAGGCATACGTCACGGTGAAAAGATGTATGAAACGTTACTGACCAACGAAGAGTGTGCCTGCGCCGAAGATATGGGCAGTTTTTACCGTGTCCCCTGTGACAAGCGCGACCTTAACTATGACAAGTTTTTTAAGGATGGCGATACAAACCGCAATCCGTTAAAAGAATTTAATTCCACTAACACAGACTTGCTTAACGTAGAAGAGGTTAAGCAAAAGCTTTTGCAATTGCAATATATACGTGATGAGCTTGAAGCGTATAGAGGTTGATTATGAACATATTGATTACAGGCGCCAAGGGATTTGTGGGCAAAAACCTTGTTGCGGCGTTAAATAATATCAAAGAAGGCAAAGACAAAACCCGCGGCGATCTGAAAATTGAACAAATATTTGAATACGACCTTAACTGCGAAGAACGATTGCTTGACAACTATTGCGAGGCAGCGGATTTTGTTTTTCATTTTGCGGGTGTTAACCGCCCCGATAATCCGGCTATGTTCATGGAGGGCAACTGCACTTTTACGGAAAAGCTGCTTAATAGGTTAAAAAGCAAGCGGGTGCCCTGCCCTGTTGTGCTTTCGTCTTCGGTACAAGCTACCCTTATAGGACGGTATAACGGTGACTATGGAAAAAGCAAAAAAGCAAGTGAAGAGCTGGCGTTTGGCTATGGTGTTGAAACGGGCGCAAAGGTGCTTGTTTACCGTTTTCCCAACCTTTTCGGCAAGTGGTGTCGCCCAAACTATAACAGCGCGGTGGCAACCTTCTGCCACAACTACGCCAACGACTTGCCCATAACCGTAAACGACCCTTCTACGGTATTGGAACTTTTGTACATAGATGATTTGATAGATGAGATGATACTTGCCCTTACAGGAAAGGAACATCGATGTGAATTTGATGGGCTTAAGGTTATACCCTGTGCCAACGGCAAATATTGCTTTGCCGTTGGCGCCCACAAGATAAGCTTGGGACAAATAGTAGAGCTTTTGGACAGCTTCAAGGCACAACCGCAAAGCCTTGTAATGCCGGAAATTCCAAAGGACAGCTTTGCAAAAAAACTGTACTCGACTTATCTTTCGTATTTGCCAAAAGAAAAAGTTGCGTTTGATCTTAAAATGAACGAAGATGCGCGCGGAAGTTTTACCGAATTAATAAAGACTGAAAAATGCGGTCAGTTTTCGGTAAACGTTTCTAACCCAGGCATTACTAAAGGTCAGCATTGGC
>JAZUQW010000085.1:0-2852 GCA_045605905.1 Eubacteriales bacterium | reverse complement strand
AAACAGCATGAAATAATTAAACTAAAAAGTTTTATCCTTCCTTACGGCAAAAGCTGTGGGGAAGGATTTTTTTAACATTGAAATAAAATTGCTTTTTAAACCGGGTTATGATATTATAAAAATAAAATTTGATCTATAGGCTATCTCATTACACAGAAAAGAGGGACTAATATGACAGAATACAATCAAAAAAGAAGTATTGATCTTGCCCCTGCTAAATGGATTTGGGTTCCTTCTGAAAGAACTTTACCCAATACTTTTGCCTTGTTTAGAAAAAGTTTTACAGTTACCAAGCCAATCTCTTCAGCAATCGGATATATTTTAGGTTCCAGTAGATATCTTGCCGCCTTAAATGGTAAGCGTGTTGCTTGGGGGCCGGCTCCCGCTGACCCGAGATACGAAGAAGCGGATTTTGTTGACTTTAGTGAACATATTTGTGAAGGAAAAAATGAACTTGTAATCAAAGTTTGTTTTTATGGGTTTGGCGATGGAACATGGGTTATGGGAAACCCGGGACTTATATTTAACATCACAATTACTTTTAAAGATGGCACAACAAAACAGATTATTTCAGATAAAAACACTCTATCTGCATTTGACAACAGTTATCCTGCCGGTCAATACAAACGCTGGTTTTTACGTGCGTTACAGGAAGAACACGACTTTCGTTTAGAAGGCACTGAATTATACCTTAATGCTATAGAATTACCCGGAAAAAGTAACAAGCCATCTGCTATGAACGGATACAACGACTATATAAACGACGCAGCTCCCACAGATGACAGTAATTGTTGTATTAGAAAAAGAGAGATTCCGCTTCCTACAGAAGAATACTTATTTGGAACGCTCAGCGATATGGGTACAGTTTCTTGGCACCGCCCTGTAGACGACTGGTTTCGTTTTCGAACACCGGGCAGTTTTACAATTAAAGAAGGTTTGGATGCCAAACTTTCAAACAACACAGTAACTTTTAATGCAAAAGAAAACGAAGGCGTATTTCTAACATATCGTCTACCCGAACAAGGTGTGGGTTTTGTGACTTTTGAGATAACCGCTTCAGACGAATGCATAGTTGAAGCTATGACTCAAGAATCACGAGATACCGAAAAAACTTTGTGGCTTGATACCCATTTTTACAGTTGGAGCAGGCACAAATTAAAACCGGGCGAAACAAAGGTGATTACATTTGAATATGAGTCGTTTTTATGGTTGCAACTTCATATCCATAACACCAAAGGTGAAGTTAGCGTCAAAAACGTAGGAATGTTACGAAGATATGCACCTTTAGCACAACCTAAAATGGAGTTTGAAGACCTTAAACTTCAAAAGTTGTTTTCTGCTTGTGTTAATACGCTTAAAAATTCTATCATTGAAACCGCTACCGACGGTATGGGAAGAGAAAGACAGCAATACGGTGGAGATTGCACCCATCAAATCAACGCATTTTCTTATCTTTACTCGGCATCGAACAGTTTGGTTAAACGTTATTTCGAAACTTATACTGACGGTATAAGTTCACAAGGATATTATATGGACTGTTGGCCTGCTACCGACCGCACTCAGCGATTGAGTCAAATATTACTTGGGTTATCGCCTTGGGCTCCGATTGCGGATCATCCTATTCAGATAATATTTGCAATATATCAGAACTACCTTGAAACAGGAGATATGTCTTTAATACATAAAACTGCGCTTGATTTTGTAAAATTTACAAACTTTATCCTATCTATTCGGGATAAAACGGGATTAATCCCCGCCGAAGATTTGGGAACAGTCTATATTTGGATGGATCATAATGGATTTTTAAAGCAACGCGATAAATGTTGTGTGTTTAATCTCTACTTTGCCAGTATGATTAAGCACGCTCTATCGCCAATTTTAACACTTATTGATAAAAATGACGTTGCACAAGAGTTAATCTTGCAAGCTGATCAAATTATACAAAAAGTTAATCTGCGTTATTACGATAATACAAGAAAAACATACATTGATAATTTACCCTATTTAGAAGAGGACGGATATATCACCGTTTCGGACCGTACTCTTGCAACCGGAATACTATTTGATACGGCACCTGGTGTTCATAAAATGGGTGAAATTCTTGCAAACTCCCAAAATTATGTTACACGGTCCTATCCCGCAAATATCGTATGGCGATATAAAGCCTTAGCAAAAGCAGGCTATCCCGACATAGTTGCAAAGGATATTATGGAAAATTTTGCCACAATGCCGTCGGTTAGTGAAAATAACGCGCTTCAAGAGTATTGGGACATAGTCAAAGGCGACCGCTTTGAAATGAGTCACTGCCCGTTAGCGCCATTACAAATGCTTTATGAAGTGTTCTTAGGAATAGTTCCCACAACAACGGCATTTCGTTCATTTAAAGTTACTCCTGTTCTTCACCTGCTTTGTAAAGATACAAAAGCAGCCTTTTCGGTAAATACAGCATCCGGAGTAATTGACGTACTATACGAAAACGGTGAAATTACGCTTACATTCCCCGAAACACAAACTGGCGAAATTGTAATTGGCGAAAAAACATTTCCGATACAACAAGGACGTAAATATAAGTTAAAATAAGTAAAACAGAGCTGTTAAAATAACAAACAGCTCTGTTTTTAATTTTATATTTTATGATTAGCATGAATAAATTTTCACTGAAAATTATCGTAAAAATTCATACTTGATGTTTCTTTTTCAAGCCCTTTTACTCTTTGAGAAATATTGCTTATTTTTTCTTCTATAACCGGAATTTTTAGTGTAATTTTATTTTGCATATCAACCTTTTTTTCAAGTTGAGAAAGTCTGTAAGAAGTCAATTTTCCTGACGCTATAATTCCGCCTGCGGTACC
>JAZUQW010000084.1:0-1877 GCA_045605905.1 Eubacteriales bacterium | reverse complement strand
GATAACGGGCGACCACAAGGTTACCGCCATTGCCATAGCAAAAAAGGTAGGTATTTTCAAAGACGGTGACGATGCATATACGGAAAAAGAAATATTGTCTTTACCTAAAGAACACCAAGCCGCCACTATCAGAAGCGCCTGTGTGTTTGCCAGAGCAACCCCTGAATTTAAGGTGCAAATAGTAAATGCATACAAAGAAGCCGATTTGGTAGTGGCTATGACAGGCGACGGCGTTAACGACGCCCCTGCCCTTAAAAGAGCAGATATCGGCTGTGCTATGGGTGGCTGTGGTACTGACGTGGCAAGAGAAGCGGCGGATTTAGTACTTACAGACGATAACTTTGCAACCATTGTGGAGGCGGTACGGCACGGCAGAGGAATATACGAAAACATAAAACGCAGCGTCCGTTTTTTGCTTTCTTGCAATATCGGCGAAATACTTACGGTGTTTACGGCTATGATGTTGGGGCTTGGCTCACCGCTAACAGCAATGCAGCTTTTGTGGGTAAATTTGGTTACCGACTCACTGCCCGCCATATCATTGGGGATGGAAGCTAATGATTACGGGATAATGGAAAGACCGCCAATTAAGAAAAATCAAAGTCTGTTTTCGGATAATATGGGGCTAAAGATTCTGTTAGAGGGACTTGTTATAGGGGCGCTGTCATTTACTGCGTATTACACGGGTATTGTATATTATAACAGCTATGCTTTGGGCGGAACCATGGCATTTACGGTTTTAAGCTTATCACAGCTTGTACACTCATTTAATATGAGAAGCGACAATCCACTGTTTAAGGTGGGGGGATTTGGGAACAAGTATTTATGTTTATCTTTTGTTTTTTGCGCAATTCTGCAGCTTTCTACGGTTATATTCGAGCCTATGAGAGAGGTTTTCGGCACTGTTATGCTGACAAACAGCCAATGGAGTTTTGTGGCAGCATTAAGTATTGTTCCACTAATACTGTCGGAAGTTTACAAAATGTTATATTTATGTTGTAAATCTAAACATAAATAGTTTGTAAAATGTCAATATATCATGTTTGGGAGGTTTAAATGAAAACATTGTTTTTAAATTCAAACGATGCGAGAGTTACAACTTTCGGCAGACACACAAATGTGAACGGTATGCCCGCTTTTTGTTGGCCTAACAGCGGTTTTAGGTTTTCATTTAGAGGTAACAGCGTTATTTTAAGCTTTTTACCTTTTGAAACACCATATACACATTATGTTATAGTCAAAATAGATAGAATGACCCAACGTTTTCCCATATCTACGGGTAATGAAAAAATTATTATTGAAGGTCTTGAAAGCAAGCGTCACAGCCTTGAGTTTATAAAAATAACCGAGGGTGAATCGGTTGACGAACGTATAGTGTTTGCAGGCGCTGAAATACAAGGCGTGACCCCTGAAGTGTATTCTTATCCGTTGCCCGCAGGCAGGCTTAAGATAGAGTTTATAGGTGATTCTCTTACCGCAGGCTACGGCAATTTAGGACCCGCTACCGAAAAGAAGTTCCATACCTATCAGCAGGACAGCACCAAGGCATACGCTGCAATATGTGCAGAGCTGTTAAATGCGGAAGCGCATTATGTATGCTATTCCGGCAAGGGTGTTTACTCTAATTGCAACGGCGTCAAAAATTACGAGATTCCTATTTTCTTCAACCACGCCTCCCGCGTGACACGTGAGCCTTGGGATTTTTCAAAGTGGACGCCTGATGTGGTTGTGGTAAACGCAGGCACCAACGATTTTGTAGGCAAAGTTGACCCTAACAACTTTGTGCCGGCGGTTGTAGACTTTTTGAAACAGATAAGGGCGACTTATCCTCAAGCGTATATCTTTTGGGTATTTGGCATGATGACGGAAACAGCATT
>JAZUQW010000083.1:0-5552 GCA_045605905.1 Eubacteriales bacterium | reverse complement strand
CATTAGCGACAGCATTCGCCAAAACAGCACTGTTTGTTACAAGAACGGAAGATGATAATCTATCGTGCTCTGCTTGGCTTAACAAGTCTGCCGCTACAAAAGTGGGGTCTGCACTGTCATCTGCAACAATAAGCACTTCGCTGGGACCAGCAATCATATCAATATCAACTTTACCAAAAACAAATCGTTTGGCTGTTGCCACAAAAACATTGCCTGGGCCAACAATTTTATCTACCTTAGGTACACTTTCGGTGCCGTAAGCGAGAGCGGCAACCGCACCGGCGCCACCAATTTTAAAAATTTTATCCACACCGGCAACATGCGCCGCAGCCAAAATTTCCTTCGCTATCGTTCCGTCACCGTCAGGTGGGGTTACCATTACCACTTCTTTAACATTTGCAATTCGTGCAGGAATTGCGTTCATAAGAACGGTGCTTGGATATGAAGCAGTCCCCCCGGGAACATATATGCCAACCTTTTCAAGGGGCAAAACTCTTTGTCCCAAAACAACACCGTTTTGTTTTTCGAGATGGTAGCCCTCCTTTAATTGCTTGCGGTGGTATTCTTCGATATTTGATTTTGCCATCAAAAGTGTTTCTATAAAGAAATTATCGGTAGAAGCTACTGCAGCATCTATCTCTTCTTGTGAAACTTGAAGACGCGACAAATCTGCTCCGTCAAACTTTTTGGCGTACTCAAAAAGCGCGGCGTCTCCATTTTTTACAACATTTTCAATTATTTCCTGAACAATTTTATCTACAGCGGCGTTTTCCGGCACAGTACGACTTAACAGTTCTTCTTCCGTGCAATCTTTTGAATACAATATTTTAATCATTTATTGCCTCTTTCAAGCATAAAAGCATTTTTTTAATTTCTTCTTCCTTAAATTTAAAACTCGATATATTTGCAAAAAAACGAGCCGAAATCGGCATAAACTCTTCAACTACTTCCAAATTGTTTTCACGAAGAGTGCTACCACTTTCTACAATATCTACAATTACATCAGATAAGCCGACGATAGGAGCAAGCTCAATACTACCGTGAAGTTGGATTATATCAATAGCTCTGTCTTTTTTTGTGTAGTACTCTGTGGCTATATTAACAAATTTGGTTGCCACCTTTAACGTGCGATCGCAATTCTCCACGTAACCTTTTTTTGCGGCAACTGCCATTCTGCACTTCCCAAAGCCCAAATCCATAAGCTCATAAACATTTGCACCCGTTTCAGCCAAAATATCTTTACCTGCAATGCCAACATCTGCCGCACCACGCTCAACATACACCGGAACATCTGTAGGCTTAACCAAAAGGTATCTAATGCCTGCGGATTCATTTTCCAAAACAAGCTTTCTAGTATCGCTATTCATTTCCTCGCATGTATATCCTGCCTTTTCAAGCATTTTATACACTTTGTCTCCAAGACGACCTTTAGGCAAGGCAACAGTCAACATTATATTTCACCTCTATCCTCGTAAAATAACGGTTCAAGCTCGTCAAAATATAATGCAAAGCCAATAGCGCCAAAATTTTTGCCAAGCTTTTTCAACAAAGGGTCATATCTGCCACCGGAAAGTACGCGCGCATAAGCGCCACGAACATATCCGCAAAAAGTTATATTGTTGTAATAACCTTCTTCTCCAATCAGGGATAAATCTATTCTTATATTGCAAATATTGCAATTTGAAACAATTTGTCCGCAAATGTTCTCAAGTTCTTCAACCGCACAAAGCATAGCGTCGTTCATACATAACTCTTTGGCAATACGGAGAATATTATTAATTTCACCGCACAACGCGGGGATTTTTGCGAGTATATTAGATATATTATCATTAATATCGTTATCGGCACAAAGCTTTTTAATGCCCGGCGCGTTTTTGTGCGCAATCAACTTTCGCAATTCGTTTTTTGTACCTGCATCAACCCCGCATATATCCAACGCACCTTCTACAAAACCGCAATGCCCAAGTTCCAACAAACTTTGTTCAGAAATCAATTTCAAGCTCTGCGCCGCCAAAGAAACCACTTCAGCTACATTATTTGTGTCTAACTTTCCCATATGTTCCAAACCAATTTGAGATATCTCTTTAAAACTGCGTTTGTTTCTGTCTGGCCTATATACGTTTTCGTTATAATATACCTTAAGATCAGACCCATCGGCGCGCTTTACTATGGAAGGTGTTACGTCAGGCTTCAAAGCAAGCAAACGTCCATCCAAATCGGTAAAGGTAATAACAGCATTCCTAAACAGATAACTGCTGTTTTCAAGATAGAACTTATATTCTTCAAAACTACTCATCTTATATTCTTTATATCCATTATTTTCATAAAGATAACGTAGTTTAAGATTCAACATTTCCTGCGGTTTTAAAATACTTAATAGTTTATCCATATTCGGAGCCTCACACATTTTTGCTTTAGTTTGCTAAAGTGGACATAGTCTGATTATACCATACAATCAAAAATATTGCAATAGTTTTATATTAAAATCCATAATAAATAATATACAACTATCAGCAAGAAAAGTCAACGCCAATTTTACATAACAAAAGGTCGCCTAAAATAAACGACCTTTTTGCAAGTTACACTATCTACGACGCCATATGCGAGGATTTAATCCAATGATGAGCGGGAATATCTCAAGTCTCCCCAAAAGCATTGCAAAAGACAACAATATCTTTGAAGCATCGGAATAGAAGGAAAAATTAGAGGCTGGTCCAACATTTCCAAAACCCGGACCAACGTTGTTTATACAAGCTAAAACAGCTGTGAAATTTGTTTGCATATCAAAGGGTTCTAAACTTAAAAGTATAAACAAAACAGCAAAAGCTGCCACATACATAGCAAAATATGAATGAACGCCGTTTATGGTGTTTTCATCTAAACGCTTTGACTCCATATTAAGCGTCTTAACGGACCGTGGATGTAATAGCTTTTTAAATTCTCTGAATATAGATTTTAAAAGTATAACTACCCTCGACGCTTTAAGTCCACCCGCAGTGGAGCCCGCGCAACCGCCAGATAACATAAGCAACAACATAATTGCCTTCGAAAACTCCGGCCACTTATTAAAGTCAACAGTTGAAAATCCCGTAGTTGAAACAAGTGATGCAACCTGAAAAGAGCTATCCAGTAACGCTTCACTAAATTTATCGTAAGTGTTAAAAATATTCACACAAATGGCGCTGATTGAAAACAACACCAATCCGCCGAAAAACCAAAGCTCTGTACTTTTTATAGCGGCTTTAAATTTTTTAATCATCAGCAAATAGTACAGATTAAAGTTAATGGAAAACAACAGCATAAATATTGTGATAATCCACTTATGATAAGACGTATACCCTGCCACGCTGTCATTTTTCATACCAAAACCACCAGTACCTGCAGTACCAAATGCGTACAAAAGGCTTTCAAAAAAGGACATATTACCAAGCATCAACAGCAACACTTCAACCAGGGTCATAATAATGTAAATAATATACAAAATTTTTGCCGTATCACGCACTCTGGGCAAAAGCTTACCGACAACGGGCCCGGGCATTTCGGCGCGCATAATATTCATCGAACGGTCTGCGACGTTGGGAACAAGAGCCATTATAAAGACTAAAACGCCCATTCCGCCAATCCAATGGGTGAAACTACGCCAAAACAGCATACCGTTAGGCAAAGCTTCCACATCCGTTAATATAGACGCGCCGGTTGTTGTAAAGCCACTTACAGTTTCAAAAAAAGCATCAACATAGGAAGGAATGAATCCACTTAAATAGAACGGCAAAGCACCTATAGCCGACAGCAAAAGCCATGCATATGCGACTATAGCAAAACCTTCTTTTGCGTAAATTACCCGCACATCGGGTTTAGAAAGAATTACAAGGGCAACCCCTATAACCGCAGCGATAACTGCGGTTAATGCAAAATCGAACGAACTTTTTTCGCCGTATAGTATAGACACAATTAACGGTAACAGTAAAAGTGCCGCCTCTGTTATTGCTATACGCCCGATTGTATTAAGAACCATTCTGCGATTCATAAACTATTACCTCGCACCAATCACTCAACAATATCTTCTAAATCGTACAACCTATGACCCGCGCTGATAACTACAACCTTGTCATTGGGAAGTATAACATCGTCGCCTGTTGGAACAATAGCTTTGTTGTTTCTTAATAGACCGCCAATCAGAACGTTTTGTTTAAATTTAATAGCTTTTAATGGCGTATCGGTATATTTGAAGCCCGCGTGGACTTTAAACATTAAGGCTTCAGCCTCTCCGTCCATTATCTTATAAAGCTTTTCAACATTGCTACCTACAGAATTTTGTAAAGCTCTTGCATATCTGACAAGCACGTCAGATATTGTGCGAATGGGTGATACGATAGTATCAAGACCTAAACGCTGTGCTATAGGTAAAAACTCATTTCTGTTAACTTTTGTAACAACTTTGGATATATTTTGAGAAGACGCAAAATAAGAAATCAGTATATTATTCTCATCCATACCTGTAAGAGAGACGAAGGCATCCATATCTCCTAACCCCTCTTCCATTAAAAGGTTTTGTTGTGCGCCATCACCCAAAATGATAGTCGCATTAGGTAAAGCTTCTGAAAAGCTTTCGCACTTTGCAGGGTCTCTATCAATTATCGTTACAGAGTTGCCTAAATCAAGCAATTGCTTCGCTAAATAATAAGCAGTTCTGCTTGCACCTAATATCATAATGTTTTTCACTTGCTTTTTTATAAGCTTTAAACTTTTAAGCAGTTTATAAATTTCAGAAGGTGCAGCAGTCAAAGCAACCCTATCCCCGACCTCAAGCTCAAATTGCCCGTCAGGAATGACAACCTTTCCATTTCGACTTACAACACAAACTAAAAATATGGCGCTGTGCTGTTTTCTTAAATTCATTATTTTAGTACCAACTAAAGGAGAGCCCTCTTTTAGCACCAACTCAACCATTTCAAAATTATGGGTAGAAAATGTTTCAATATGTGCTGCGCCCGGCAACTTAAGAACATTATAAATGTCATAAGCAGTAAACAATTCGGGGTTAACCGACATTGAAATTTGAAGTTTTTCTTTCATAAACTCCAAACTGTTTTCGTTATATTCTCTTTCCCTGATTCGTGCAACAGTCTGTTTTGCACCCAAGGTCTTTGCAATATAACAACTAAGCATATTTAGCTCATCAGAGCCGGTTACCGCAATTAATATATCGGCCTTTGAAACGCCCGCTTCTTCAAGCACCGCACAATCTGTACCTATGCCGCATACGCCAATAACATCATAGATGTTGGTAACTTCCGCCACAACATCGGGATGTTTATCTATAATGGCAACGTCGTGCCCTTCATTTACTAAGCTTGCGATAATCGATTGGCCAATTTTGCCACATCCAACAACTACAATATTCATATCCTGCTCCTAAAATGCGACGGTCATCGAAAACCACTCGACAACCAAAATAGCAAAAACCGACTTGAAAAAACAAGTCGGTTTCTGTGGCACGCCTGGAGGGATTCGAACCCCCGACCTACTGGTTCGTAGCCAGGCACTCTATC
>JAZUQW010000082.1:0-7686 GCA_045605905.1 Eubacteriales bacterium | reverse complement strand
TAAAAGCTTACCTCGAAAGCAAGAATATCAAAGAGGGCAATCTAACCATTGCGATGCGCGGTCTTAAGGCTGAAATTGATGCAGCCGAACTTGAAGACGGCAAGATAAAGGATACTAAAGCTTTTGATGACCTTATTGCCGGCGAACTTGCAGGACTTGTTACTACCACTACAACTAAGCCTGCTCCTAATCCTGCTAATCCTATTAAGAACACGGGTGGCGCAATGACTAAGGAGCAGATACTTGAAATAAAAGACGGTGCAGAACGCCGCAAGGCAATGATGGAAAATCCGTCTTTGTTTGGACTTGATAAGAATTAAAAAAGGAGATTATTAAAAAATGGCAGCTGAAATTAATACTATTTTTACTTCTGACCTCGCACGTGTCCGCGTTGTTGACTTTAACTATCAGTTTACTGGCTCTATCAGGAAGCTGACCGAAGCTCTCGGCATTACCCGCAAGATTGCTGTACAGGAAGGCACTACTCTGAAAGCTATTCAGGTTACTGGCACTCTTGAAAGCGGAAGCGTAGGCGAAGGCGAACTGATTCCCCTTTCCCATTATGAAACCATCGAGGTACCTGTTGGCGAAATCACCCTGCATAAGTGGCGTAAGGCTACTACCGCGGAAGCTATCCTGAAGCGCGGCTACGATCAGGCAGTGGGTGAAACTACTGACAAGATGGTTAAGGATATTCAGAAGACTATCCGCAATGACCTGTTCACTTTCATGGGAACCGGCACCGGCACCGCTTCTGGTGCTGTCCTCCAGGCGGCTCTTGCCAATGGTTGGGGCGTTCTTCAGACCCTTTGGGAAGATGATGCCGTAGAAACTGTATACTTCCTCAATCCTCAGGATGTATCCGATTATCTTGGTACTGCACAGATTACCATGCAGACCGCTTTCGGCATGAACTATATCGAAAACTTCCTCGGCCTTGGTACTGTCTTTATGAATAGCAATGTTCCTAAGGGCAAGTATTATGCTACCGCTAAGGAAAATATCATCATGTACTTTGTAAATGTTGGCACTTCTGAGCTGGCACAGGCATTCAGCCTTACCACCGATGAAACTGGCTACATCGGTATTAATGAGTACCCCGATAAGGATACTGCACGTGTACTTGACCTTGTTATGTCCGGCGTTACCTTCTTCCCCGAGCGTATTGACGGCATTGTGGTCGGCACTATCGGCGCAGATGCTGGCGGTGATGATGCTGGCGATGAAGGTGCTGGCGATGATGAGCAGGGCGCATGATGTACAGGGTAATTAAGGCGTTCACCGACCTGCAAGACAACAAACACGCCTATTCCGTGGGGGACACCTTCCCCCACAATGGCATTGAGGTTGATGCTGAACGGATTGCAGAACTGGCAAGCGACAAGAACCGGCTGGGCGTTCCGCTGATTGAAGAAATCGCAGAAAAGCCGAAACGGGCGCGGAAAAAGAAAGTTGGATAATTACACTAAATACTTGAAGGAGATTAAATAAAATGCTTGAAAAGGTTTTGCACCATATACGAAATTGGTTTGTCTGCGAAATACACGCAGGGAAATATACCATTGAGAACGGAGGCGTTGAACTTCCATTCTTGATGGATGGGCAGTATTTTCGAGTTATCGGAAGCATACTGAATGATGGCGTATATCAATATCCTGCGGTGCTTGTCGATGAAACCTTTTCGGGCGAAATATGGGCGTTGGCAATTCCTCAAGCATTGCTTGATACAGTAACAAAAATCGAAGAGTGGGAAACGAAGAATGGGGCTGCTGCACGCGGCCCCTTTTCTTCTGAAAGTTTTGGGGGCTATTCTTACACTAAAGGAAAGGATAACAAGACGGGTCAGGATGTGACTTGGCAATCCGAGTTTAGAAGTGACCTGAACTTTTGGCGAAAGATATGAGCCTTTTAGATGATTATTCAAGACCTTGCATTTTGATGGAGAGAACAAGAGAGCCTGACGGTGCCGGTGGATTTTATACCACGTGGTCAGAAGGTATTCTGTTTTACAACCATCAAGCGTTAAACACTTCAATGGAAGCGCGACTTGCTGAAAAGCAGGGTGTGACAAGCGTGTATACTGCGCTGGTCGACAAGAACGTTCCCATTGAATATGGCGATTATTACAAAGATATGGGTAGCGGTGAAACGTTCCGTGTGACCTCTATCCCTGACGAAAAACAAGCTCCTGCATCTTCCACTATTCCGATGAAAGTGTTTACTGCTGAAAGGAAGGCGTTGCCCGCATGACAAAAGATAAAGCTCTGTATGCATGGTTTAACAACTTCATGCCTTTCTATCCTGCATCCTCTGTTCCCGGTGATGTCATGTTCCCTTACGGCACATATGAACTGATAACAGATTCCCTGTATGGCGGTGAGGTTGGTTTGACCGTTAATCTGTGGTTCTACACGGAAAGCGAAGCAGACCCCAACGCCAAAGCGCAGGAATTTGCACAGTATATAGGGCTGGGTGGTGCAGTTATCCCATGCGATGAGGGTTATATCTGGATCAAACGCGGTATACCGTGGTGCCAGAGCCTTGTAGATGAATCTGACGCAAAAATTAAGCGGCGGTATATCAATGTAACCGCCGAATACCTTACTGAATATTAGGAAGGAGAACAAATGGGAAAGTTTACTAAAATTCCGCAGAACACCTTTGAAGGCCTTCAGCTTGACGCGGGTATTCTGCTTAGAAATTTTGACCCCGCCATCGGCGCAGAACCCGCAGACGATGATATTATATGCGCCACCACTGGCGGCATAACCGTATCCTGCGCTGCCACTTATTCCGACCAGGGTGAGGACGTTGACAACTGCCCCAATAACATGATGGAGCTGAAAAAGCTTGACGGCTGGGATTGCCGTATGAGTTTCACTTCTCTTGGCATGTCCCCTGAACTCATTCGCCTGTCTCTGGGTGCTGCTGATATAGCAGAGGACAAGATTACTCCCCGCCGCGACCTTAAGCAGACCGACTTTAGCGATCTTTGGTGGGTAGGCGATAAGGCTGATGGCGGCTTCGCGGCTGTTAAGCTGATGAATGCCCTTTCCAATTCTGGTTTTAGCCTTAAGACCACCAAAAACGGCAAAGGACAAGTATCCGTGGAATTGATGGGCCATGTATCCCTTGATGCGCAGGATGTAGTACCCATGGAATTTTACAGCACCGAAGGAACCGAGGAATAAAACATGAAGCTTTCTGAGATAAAAGGCGCAAGAACCTTTGATGTCATCGCGGAAATCATAGAGCCTATTGCCAGCATAGCCGAAGATAAGGAACTGGCAGAGCTTTTCAAGCGCGAGAAGGCACCCGAGGGCGTTAACCCGCGCGATATTGCTGTAAAAAGGCTGAAAAAGAACGTCCCTCATTTGCTTAAGGCTCACAAGCCCGAAATGATCGCCATTATGGCAGCGATTGAGGGGATAAGTGCCGCAGAATATGAAACAAAGCTCAATCTGGTGAATTTGATCAAGGACTTCACCGAACTTTTGACCGATGATGCGTTCATTGCGCTTTTTACCTCAGCGCAGAGCGGGAAACCCTCTGGCTCTGCGCCGGTGACTTCAAAGGCCAAGGCGTAAGGGCTTTTGTTCATTATGCAATAGCAAGGATAAATGAACGAAAACGTGAAGAATCATTCCGAGTGTATGTAACAGACGCACTTAAGTTAATAAGTGAAAACACCGCTAAGGGAGTACAGGAAGGCGCATATATGAGTATGCGCTATTTTGATGCAATAAACATCAAAAAGGAAACCCGAACGGCGGGAGAAATCATATCCCATATCCGTGAAGGATTAAGAGGGGGTGAAACCGATTAACCTACTTGATTTGTATGCGAGTGTAATACTGGACACATCAGGCTATGATGAAGGGTTGGATAATGCCCTTGAAAGCGCAAATAGTTTTGGCGATAAACTCAAACAGGGCCTTGCAACTGCGGCGAAGGTTGGCGGCATTGCCCTTTCTGCTGCGGCGGCTGGTGTGACAGCACTCACGAAATCTTCAATAGAAAATTACGCCGAATATGAACAGCTTATAGGCGGCGTTGAAACACTTTTCAAGGACAGCGCACAGATCGTAGAAGGATACGCCGATAGGGCGTACCAGACGGCGGGACTTTCTGCCAATGAGTATATGGAAACCGTCACGAGCTTTAGTGCAAGCCTTTTGCAGAGCTTGGGCGGGGATACCGCAAAAGCGGCTGACTATGCAGACCAAGCTATTATTGATATGGCTGACAATGCCAATAAGATGGGTACATCCATTGAGATGATACAGAATGCATATCAGGGCTTTGCAAAGCAGAATTATACCATGCTTGATAACCTTAAGCTTGGCTACGGCGGCACGAAAGAAGAGATGCAGCGTCTCTTGGATGATGCGGAAAGAATATCCGGCATTGAGTTTGATATTTCATCTTTTGCCGACATAACTCAGGCTATTCACATCATGCAGGAAAACATGGGCATAGCCGGGACTACTGCGGCGGAAGCATCAAGCACCATTTCCGGCAGCTTTGCGGCTGTAAAGGCACAGTGGTACAACCTTTTGACTTCACTGGCCGGCGGATGGGATGTTGGTGTGTTTGTATCGAATTTGGTTGATGCTGTTGCTACTGCGGCAGGAAACATAATCCCTGTAATCGGGCAGGCGTTGGTTGGCATAGGTGAGCTTGTGACCGCCCTTGCACCTGTCATAGTGGGTGCATTGCCCACGCTGATACAGGACGTGTTGCCAAGCCTGATAGATGCATCTATAACCCTTGTGCTTGCCATTGTAGATGAACTGCCCACCATCATAAAGGCGTTGGTAGATGCGGCACCTACTGTCATACAGAAACTGGCAGAAGGGCTTATACAGGCCGCACCCGTATTGCTGACGGCTATTCCTGAGATTATATTCACCTTGGTTGAAGGCTTTATTGATTCCCTGCCCGAAATCATTCAGGTAGGTGAAGATATAGTGCGTGGTATATGGGATGGTATACAGGCGATGGGCCGTTGGATCCGTGATAACGTCCGTGACTTCTTCGGCGGTATTGTGGACGGCGTAAAAGACCTTTTGGGTATTCATTCCCCCTCTACCGTGTTCGCGGAAATGGGTAAAAACATGGCCCTTGGCGTTGGTGAAGGATGGGATAAGTCCTTCGGTAACATCAAGGCGGGGATTGAAGACGGCATGAGCTTTGAAACCGATTATGCTGTCACGACTACAAACAACGGCGCAGGAGTAACAGGCGGCACTACTTTTAGCGGACTTACTATCAATATAAACGGCGCAAACTATTCTGACGAGGAATCTCTTGCCGAAGCGATATCTCAGAGGTTGCAGGATATGACCGTGAGAAAGGCGGCGGTATATGCTTAATGAGAACTTTTTCTATGCTGGATTAAATGCGCTGTCAAATGGCATCTGTCTACAAAAGCCCATTACCTTTACTGGTGCAGAACCTGACGTTGAAACCATCCATGTCCCCGGCAGAAACGGCGATCTATCCATTTATACCGGCGCATATAAAAACCGCAAAGGAACAGCCGAATGTTATTGCATAAGGGGATACCATCAGAGAGACGTTGAACAGGTTGTAACAATGGCAACGGCTATGCTGTTGGGTAAGAAAGGCTATAACCGCCTTGAATGCACCAATGACCCTACGCATTACTGGATGGCAAAAGTAGTCAACGGCCCTCAGTTAGAGGACAGACTGCGCACGCTTAACCCTTTCACGGTTGAGTTTGATTGCATGCCCCAGCGGTTCCTTAAGTCCGGCGAAATGGCTGTAAGAGTAACAAGCGGCAGTACGATACTGAACCCCACGGCCTTTCCCGCCTTGCCACTTATCCGCATAAAAGGTACTGGCGCGGGACGGCTCCAGATAGGCGAATATGTGGTTGAAATTAAGTCCCTTGATGAAGATATCATACTGGATAGCGATACCCAGAACGCATATTCGGGCACTACCAACCTTAACAGTACCATTTCCGCCCCTGAGTTTCCTGAACTGCTGGCGGGATTAAATGAGATATCATTTACCGGAAACTGGACGGTTGAACTCATACCGAGGTGGTGGACACTATGACACCTATACTCTATCCATCAACAGAAACACAATTTGATTCAAACGGCATTGGCATTATGGCTGATGCCGTTTCTTGTAAAGTTACGGAAGCATTAAACGGCGGGTATGAGCTTGTAATGCAGTACCCCATAGACGGTATACATTATGGCGAAATACAGCAACGCTGCATTCTCTACTGTGATGCCAACACCGGCAATAAACAGCCCTTTCGTGTATACCGCATAACCAAGCCGCACAAAGGCATTGTGACAATATATGCGGCCCACATCAGCTATGACTTGTCCGGCATACCCGTTGAACCCTTTACCGCAGAAAGTGCGGCAGGGGCAATGGCAGCCCTTGAAAACGGAGCAGCGGTGGCTTCTCCCTTCACTTTCTGGACAGACAAGACCAATGCAGGAAATTTGACCGTTGCAACGCCGCTATCAAGCCGTTTTGTGCTTGGTGGCGGGGATAATTCCATTATAAATGTATACGGCGGAGAACTCGAATATGACCGTTATACGGTAAGGCTCCATAACGAGCGTGGAATCGACCGGGGGGTATCGGTAAGGTACGGGAAAAACCTTACGTCATTAGAGCAGGACGAAAACAACGCAAACGTGTACACAGGGGTATATCCCTACTATGCAGATGGTGACGGAAATCTTACACAGCTTGATGAGCTGATAGTACCCGCCCCCGGCACCTATGATTATGAAAAGATTCTACCCCTTGATTTGTCGGGCGAATTTGATGATACGCCTACAAAAGCGCAACTTAAAGCGGCGGCAGAATCTTATATAGAGCATAACAACATAGGCATCCCTGAAATATCTCTTGTGCTATCTTTTGCTCAGTTAGACCAGACCGAGGAATACAAAGACAAGGCATTGCTTGAGCGCGTATACCTCGGGGATACTGTGTCGGTCGAGCTTGCGGCTCTTGGCGTATCAGCAAAGGCTAAATGCTGCAAGACGGTTTATAACGTTCTACTGGATAGGTATGACACCATTGAGCTGGGTGATGCGAGACGGAACATATCTGACACCATAGCCAAACAGCAACAGGCCATCAACGCCGTTGCATCTCAGCCTGTAAGCACAGCAGTACAAGCGGCTATATCCGCGGCTACTGCGTTAATCACTGGCAACAAGGGCGGCTATGTCGTACTTCATTCAACAACCGGGGATAAGCAGCCTGACGAGATTCTTATCATGGATACTCCTGATATAGAGACGGCTGTGAACGTGTGGCGATGGAATAAAAGTGGCCTTGGCTATTCCTCCAAGGGATATGAAGGCCCCTATGAAACCGCCATCACACAGGATGGGCAGATTGTTGCCGACTTCATCACAGCCGGCGGTATGAACGCTGCAAGGATTACAGCGGGTATTCTTTCCAGTGCGGACGGTAGGGTGCAATTTGACCTTACCGCAGGAACCTTGTACATCAAGGACGGTAGCGGAACCACAAAGCTGGGCTTTGATACGGCGGGAAACCTCACTGTGCGTGGCACGATATATGCGACCAGCGGCGAATTCTCAGGCAAGGTTACATCAACCAGCGGCACAATTGGCGGATTTACTATTAGCTCCGCTGGTTTGTCGGCGGGTAGCG
>JAZUQW010000081.1:0-6461 GCA_045605905.1 Eubacteriales bacterium | reverse complement strand
TCATCGTTGTTGGTGTTGTTATTGTTGTTGTCTTGGGAAACTACGGTGCTGTCATCGCCACCGTCGCTTTCGGTATCACCGCAGCTAAAGCAGGTAAATACCATAACAAGCGCCAAGAGGGTTAAAAGTGCTTTTTTCATTTTCTAATTCTCCTTTTTTATTTCATATCCTTTGTTAAGGTAATGACTGTGTTATCTGTAAAGAGGACTTTTTCCTCTGCAAAGTCCAAAACCTTAATTTTAAATTCCGCCTTATTGCAAGTGGCGTTCAAATCGTTCCAATTGCCGTAATATGCGTAGGCAAAGCATTTTTGATTGGCGCCAAGGGAAGAGTCGGCAAGGCCGATATAGTCTTCTGTGCCCTCATATACTTCTTTACCGTCTATCATCGTATCGGTAATGCCAACATAGACAGCCTCGTCTCTGTTGTTCTCAATACACAGATTCCAACGGTCGCCTTCTATGCTTAAAAGGCTTATTTTTATGCCGTTGCTGTCATAAATAACGGTGTCGCCGTGCTGTAGGGCCGTAGCGGCGCCGAATGCAGACAGCTTAACATCGCACCAATCAAGCTGTGCGAAACCACCGCCGCCCTCAAAGGTGTTAAACGCTTTGCGCTTTATCAAAAGCTGAATTTTACTTGCAGAACTTATGCCCGCTTGGTTTAATTCTTCTTCATGCACACATATAGTGCTGTAATACTTGCAGTTGCCGGGTATTGATATTACCGAAGAAGACAACGGCACATATGTATCATCAAACACAAGTCCTGTAACGCATATATTTATTATTTTATCACTTAAGTTTTCGTAACACAAGGCACCGTATAGGTTGGGGCTGTATTCGTCTGTAAAGTCCTTTTGGCCGCCAAGGCTTAACAGCCAAACTTTAACATCTGCATCTTCATAAACAACCTGTTTTTCTGCCATAAAGGAACGGAAAACAGCGGCTGTTGGTGCAAATTTAAAGCTGAAATAGTCGGGCTGATAAATTATGCGGGTTTCGTCATACAAATTAACGGTAATATCTTGTTCATAGATTATAAGTTCACGGTCTTTATAGGTCTCCACCGTGGCGGTAAAGCTTAATGACTGCATATCGTCGCTTATGCCAAGCTCTGCACAGGCACCCAAGTCTATTCCGTATTCACAAACCGCCGTTTGCCCAGCAGCAACAACACCGACACAACCGGAGGCTTCGCCCGCATAAACATTGCCGTTTATATAAGGGTCCTTGCAATGAACATATATTTCTTTATCGGTTTTGTTTACCGCACCAACAGTGTATGCCTTAACACCCGCCGAATCCTCTACCGTGGTAAAGAACAGGCTTACGCCGTCTTTTTCCGCAAGGGTAACCTTGTCGCCCGTTTCCCAATCAACGCTTATGGGGTCGGGCGTTATGGGGTCTTCTATAACGCCGCCATCACTCTCTATAGGCAAAAAGTCCGAGCAGTAACGGTTGCCCTGGGTATCCTCTATCTCAAAGGTCAAATAGTATACCCCTGCGGGCACAGGCGCAAACACAAAGCTTAAGCCCATATCTGTGCTGTTTTCATACCAAGTGTATAACGAAGACGGCACCCACTTGCTTATAGGACATACAACACCGTTATCATAGCGGGTAATATAATAATGGCGCAGTTCCATAAATCTTAAAGTGGTCATACCGCTTAAATCCGCATCCTCAAGTTTGCCGCCTGCAAGCTCGCTTGCGGTTACCTCTGAATCGCAGGGCACAAGGGCAGATATATTTATGTGCTTCTTTGCGTTGTTAGCGGCTATTTGGTACTGATAACTATCGGTTTTGCTTTCATAGCCCTCATAGTATAAACCAAACAGATCGGCAGGGCGGTTGATGGCATATACAGGAACGCTGTATCTTGAAATGTCGCCAACCGTATCTCTTTCCATGCTAAACGGAATAAAATACTCATTATAATTGTTTTTGGCGTAAATTACGTTGCCGTCAAATACCGCCACCAGCTTGTTATCTTGCTTTTGGATGTTACTGCTTATAAATACGGGCTGATACAGGTCATCGCCCTCTTTTTCCATCACAATAAATCTGCCCGATGCATAAGCTTCTGCCTGTGCAGCTGTCAGCTCTAAGTAAAACTCGCTGTCGCTTACCGCGGTGGGCGTGGTGCTTTGTGCCACCGTCTCTAAAAGATCGTTTCCAAGCCATTTTTGTGAAAACTTCTTTAAGTAATCCACATAGCTGTCAAATACATTTAACTCTTCGTATACTGTCCACCAATCCTTTTGATAGTGGTCTTTATTGTAAAAGGGATAGTAAATTGACATTCCGCAACAGCCTTGGGCGTTTGTGGCATTTACTATTATCATCTCTTCAAGCACCGCCGTAAGTGCAGCGCTTTCCGTTGGATACAGCTCGGAAAGCTGTTTTGCCATATCACCTATATCTATCAGGTCATACTCCGAGCCGGTGCTTGCCCTGCCCAACGCACGGGTCTCTGCTCGGTTTGCCGATAGCTTGTTAAAGTTATTTGCTACATCCTTTGCCGCCGCCGAAAAAAGAGCATCCACTGCCTCGTTTAGCCGCTCCGCGCAGGACAAGTCCACGCAAGACAGGGTTACATCCCTATCATCATAGCCTCTGCTTTCGAAATACTCGTTGCAGGCGTTTAAGTAGGTATCGGTAATGCTTTTGAAAAGCGCCTTGGGGTCTTCTGCATTGATATTTGCCAAAAAGCTATAGTTCCAACCGAAGGCAGGCTCTACCTCTTGTGAGGATATCAAATACTCTGCATAGTCTGCAAGTACGCAATTTAGCTCTGCAGATGCCATAAGGCAGGCATCAAAACCTATCCAAGACAGCTTATTATCCTTGGAAAAGGGCGATGCCGCAAAAGCTGTTTGCATTTCTGACAAGGTTAATGAGTCGTTATCAAACAGCATATCTTTGCCGTAGCCTATTATGGGGCCGTTGCCGTGATCCCACATAATAAGGGCAAACTTTTCTGCAGGATAATTGCTGTAACAATATGTGAGAAAGTCGCTTAAACCCGCAGACTCACCCATTGAGCTTTGGGGGAAGGTTTTTACAGCCTCGAACCCGTCCTTTGTCATACGCAAAAGAGTTAGCCCCTCGCCTGTTATGTAGTCGTTATGCCAACGCTTTGCGCCACCTGCCAAGACCAACACGTCTGCCTTGCTTAAATCAACGCCGGCGGCAAGCATTTCTTCCATATCGTTAGTGCCTGCTGCGGATTTTGCCTCTAAATCCGAGCCCACCATATACACCATAAGGGTAACCTTGTCGTCACTTAAATCCACCGTTGGTGGGATGGTAACGTTGTTTTGAACATCTGTACTTATATCGTTCTTTACATCGGTTTTATTGCTGTCGCTCTGCTGTGAATCACCACCGCAGGCAACAAATGCAAGTGTCAATATAATCATAAGTATTGCTGATATTATTCTGCTCATATTACGCCCCTCCCTACACTTTTACAATTATAACATAACAACTTTTGGTTGTCAACAAAAAGCAGAAAAACCGGGGATGAATCCCCGATTTTCCGCTTTATAGCAATATCGTTCTTGCCTTTTTATGTTCTTTACCTTTGTCAGTAGGACGAAGGTCTTTTGATTATAGTTTAAGCTAATTAATAAATAACGCCGGAGCCGTCACAATGCTTTCTTAACATCAAAAAGTCTGTAGTGTTAATTACATCATCCGATGCAACGTCTGCCGCCTTGTTTTGAAGTTCGGAATCCACCGTGTAAGTAAGCATTCTTCTTACTATCACCAAATCGGTGGTGTTTACATTGCCGTCACCGGAAAGGTCGCCGGGGATAACAACTATTGCGGAATGGGTAATTTCGCCCTTGCTGTTGTAGCGAACAACGGTACAGCCCGTGCCGATATAGCCTGCATCGGAAATATCCTTGCCGTTAACGTCAAGAACGCTTACCTCGCACTTGAACTGCTCTTTTGCAACTGCCGCTGTTATGCCGACAGCCTTTGCGGTAACATAGGTTTCATCAAGTACATAGGTAGATTCTTCAATAAGCTGGAAGGGGTTGGGCGGTTCGGGGATAGTGGTGTCGCCCCAAACTTCAATTTCGCCTATACCAAAACGGGTGTAGTCGCCTGTTTTGGCGCCGAGCGTCAGCTTGATATAGCGTGCCTGAACGGCGCTGTTAAAGGTGAGTGTGCGTTTAACATTGAGGCTGCTGAGCGAGCTTGTGCCTGTGGTGTAAGCTCCTGTGCCCACATAGTTTGAGCCGTCTGTGCTCACCGCAACGGAAGAGATGGGCACTTCACCGTAGTTGCCGCTTACATGGTATGTCAACGCAAGGCTGTGGAGATATGCGGTCTCGGAAAGTTTCAGGTAAATAACAGGTGTACCGTTGGCGGTAAATTCGGAACAGAAGAACACTGCCCAGTCGGTCACGCTTGAACCGGGTGAAGCGTTGGAGGGGAACACGCCGTCGTTGAGCTTACCCGTCATATAGGAGCCGCCCTGAGAAGCGTTATCGCCATAGTAGGCGTAGGAGTAGTAGGAAGGACCGCCGGGGTAGTTACCGCCGGAGTACATATACTGACCGCCGGATGCGGAAAGGAAGTTCTTTGCCTTGTTGGGCAGAGGATTAAAGTTGTCATAATCGTCCTCTGAGCCGCCTGTATAACCGTGGTCGGAGGGATATACATAAGAGGTATCGCCGTAGTAGAAGGAGGAGTGACCGCTTACGGAGCCTTCTCTGAAGGAAGGATGAGAAGCGGAGGACTTGTTTTCGTAATAAACAAACTCGGTAGTAAGCTTATCCTTGCCTACGTGGATTATCATAGTAGTAATATCGTAGGTAGAGGAGGAATACTCATATCTGTAGTAATGAGAAGCTACAAGGTTAGACCAAGAAGAAGTAGGTGGAGAGCTGTCATTATCGGAAGAACCGCGCTCACCATCGGTCGAGTCTGCCGCAAGATAAACGGTTGCATCAGGATTACTTGCGCTGTAGCCGCTGAGAACACTGCCGCCGTAAATAGGTGCGGAGCGCATATAAACATGGTGGTCGCCTGCAAGCACAAGGTCAATGTGGTTACGGTCGCAGAAATCTGCCCAATAGTTCCAGAAATAGCTGTAGGTCTTACCTGTATACTTGTTAGTAGCGGGGCGGTGGTTAACCAATACGGAGTACTGATACTTACCTGCGTTAGCCGCAACTACGCTGTCTGCCCATGCTTCTGCAGTGGAAGAAGTATCGAGGTAGTTGATATAAATGAAAAGCACATTGTTATAAATATAGTAGAAGCAAGTACCCATTTGGCTGCCGTAGCCGTTAAGAGGATAGTTGTTGTTTATAGCGTTATACTTACTGCTGGAGTTAGAGCTTCTGTCCATATCATCGTGGTTACCGATGGTATTTGCGAAAGAATAGTTTTGTATCCAGCTTGTTTCGTACACATTAGTCCACTGGTTATAGTCTACGCCCCACGCAACTATATCACCTATACCAACGATATGCTCTACTTCAGGCCAGTTAAGCTGGTTTGCAAGGGAGAGCCCTGCGTTTATGCCCTTGGTAGCGTTGGAGATGCGTGCGCCGGCATAGTTTTTATAATACTCGTGAAAGTCACCTGTTACAAGGAAGGACCATTCGCTGCCGTCGTTAGCAGCGGTCTTGAACTTATAGGTATCGGTATATGCAGAGCCGTCGTATATGCGGTACATATACTTGGTATCAGGCTTAAGGTTTGAAAGGGTTACGCTGTAATCCAAAAAAGTAACGGTTGTCTGAGTCCAATCGGAGCCGTCATCCTTCTTAGCAGACTTGCCATAGAAGGGGTTGGAAGAATTTGCACCGTAAGTAACATAAGTGCCTGTTTGAGTCTTAGCGGAAGCCCAGGAAGTATCCGTAGCCTCGGTGTACTGAACATAGCAGTTGGTATAACCCAAATCCGCGTGGAAATTGATGTTCATTGCGGTACTGCTGTTTTCTGCAGGGTTGGTAACAATCATGGCGATGTGTGTGGATGCCGCATTTACAGACACAGGCGCTGTCAAAACAGGCACTGCAAGCGCCATGCACATACACAAAACCAAAAGTGCGCTAAGCATTTTTTTCATAGTGGACCTCCAAATGTAGAATGTTTGCAAAAAATTACATCTTTATTATATAATGAAATCAAAAACTTTGCAATAAAAACTTGATGTTGCTTGTGTTTTTTGTGCAAATCGCGACAAAACGCACTTGATTTATTGTTGATTATGTTGTATAATAAGTTACTATTTTACAAGGAGATTTTGATATGTTAAGACACATTGTTATGTTTAAGTTTAAGCCCGAGGCAGACGGTTACACCGCCCGTGAGAACGCCGCGCGCACCGCAGATATGCTGCGTGCTTTGCAGGGGGTTATCCCCACCCTTAAAGCGTCGGAGGTTTATTTGGGTGCAGAATATGCAGACAGCACAAATTGCGACCTGGTGCTT
>JAZUQW010000080.1:0-5169 GCA_045605905.1 Eubacteriales bacterium | reverse complement strand
AGCGCTGCTTTCCTTTTAGATTTAGGACTTCAATCTTTGGCAGTACGCATGGAAAAGCACTCTGCAAATGCTTTAGCAGCTGCAAAATATTTGCAGTCTCATGCAATGATCGAGAGTGTTTCTTATCCCGGCCTTGAAAACGACAAGTATTACGATTTGGCACAAAAGTATCTTCCCAACGGTTGTAGTGGCGTAGTATCATTGACAATCAAAGGCGGAAAAGCTAATGCTGTTAAGTTTATGGATGCGTTGAAACTTGCAAAAAACGTTGTACACGTTGCGACAGTACACACTTGTGTTTTGCATCCCGCAAGTGAAACACATAGACAACTTACTGACGAGCAATTGTTGGCCGCAGGCATTAATCCCGGTATGATTAGGCTTTCTGTAGGCATTGAGAATATCGAAGACATAATTGCCGATTTGGAAAACGGCTTAAAGCAATGCGAGTAACGCTTATTTTTGTAGGAACGACCAGCGAACGCTTTTATTTGGATGCAGTTGCCGAATACGAAAAACGTATGTCTGCTTTTTGTGAATTCAAAAGCATTTGTATAAAAGAAGAACATATAAATGACGAAAGTTCAAAAGCACAAATCGATAAAGCTCTCGCGGCAGAAGAACAACGCACAAAATCTGCTATACCGAAGAACAGTACGATAATAGCTATGTGCATTGAAGGTAAATCTTTTTCCTCTAACGCGTTGGCTGAATATATAAAAGATTCTGCAAACAAAGGTATATCTTCATTAGCTTTTGTTATCGGAAGCAGTCACGGGCTTTCGGAATCATTTAAAGCATGTTGTAACTTAAAATTGTCTATGTCTGCTATGACGTTTCCGCATATGTTAGCAAGGGTTATGCTTACTGAGCAAATATATCGCGCTTTCACCATAATTAGTGGTAAAAATTATCATAAATAATTTTAAAATACACTTGAAAAGCTATAATCTTTATGTTATATTAGGGATGTAAAAAATCAAGGAGGTGCTCTTATGGCATATTCTATTTCTAAAGATACTTGCATCGGTTGCGGCACCTGCGAAGGTGAATGCCCCGTTGGCGCAATCACAGTCGGTGCAGACGGTAAGTATGCAATTGATGCTGATACTTGCATCAGTTGTGGCGCATGTGCAGGCGCTTGCCCTGTTGACGCAATTGCGGAATAGTTTCGCATTTTAGGTATTTCGCCCACTGACCGTGTCTTTACATAGGTTGTGGGCGCTTTACTTTTATATGGATATTTATGATGAACGAATTAAAAAAAACAGAAATTAACAATAACATAGTATTGGAAGAATATACCGACGGCTTGCTTTTTGGTACCGACGCCCTACTACTTTCTCGCTTTGTAAAAGGCGGCTCAAGAATGAACGGAGTGGACATTGGGTGTGGTAGCGGTTCGATTTCTTTATTGTTGCTTTCAGAAAACAAAGCTTTAACAATGACGGGGATAGAGATTCAGGAAAAGTATTCTATTCTGTCTGAAAAAAATGCAAACAACAATGGTTTTGGTGAGCGTTTTAAATGCATAAACGGGGATGCACGCCAGCCCAAAGGGCTGTATGAAGCAGAGAAGGCGGATTTTGTTATTTCCAACCCACCCTTCATGAAAGCTAACGGCGGCAAAATGAATGATACCAAAAGCAAATGTATTGCGAGGCATGAAGAATTTTTGCCCGCCAACGATCTCTGTAAGGCTGCAGCTCTGTATTTAAAATACGGTGGAAGTTTTTACGTTGTTTACCGTCCAGAGAGAATATGTACCCTTATAACGTCATTAAAACAAAACAATTTGGAGCCAAAGCGGATCAAATTTTTGATTAGCGATATTAACTGTGCGCCTTCGCTTGTGTTTATTGAAGCAAAAAAAGGAGGGGCTGAAGGCGTTAACATTAGTGCGATTACAATTTAAGCTTTATACCACAAGAAAGGGGTTACGTGATGAAGAAAATAATAGCGATATTTTTAACAGCTGTAATTATGTTTTCTTACGTATTGCCCCTTGTTTCTTTTGCGGCACACAACGAAAACCCTTTTGAGGATTTTGATAAAAATAGAGCTGAAAGCATAAAGCTTGGCTTGAGTAATGACTATATTGAGCCAAAACCTGATATATACAAATCGAGTTCGAAAGGCAATAGGTACGCTGTCAAATTTAAGTCTACCGCTTCCCTATCTGAAATATATGAATGCGTGTGCGGTTATGACTATACTTTGCTTTCTTCCAGCGAACAAAAGATGTTTGCTATCAAAATCGATAACTTAACAAAATTTAGGGATCAATACGGCAGTCTTGTTGATTTTATAGAAGAGGATTCAAAGCTTTCTCTATCAGCAGCGGTTAACGATCCGCTTTCTGATACACAATGGGAGCTTGACAGTCTCAATGTATATGACGGATGGGATATAGCGACCGGAAAAAAAGATGTAGTTGTAGCTGTATTAGACAGCGGCATTTATCGTCAACACGAAGATTTTTACGGCGTTCAGATCTTATCGGGATACGATGCGGTTAACGATACAAACGGCGTTGATGCAGACTATAATGGGCACGGCACAAAAGTTGCTTCTATTATTGCTGCATCGAATAACAATTCTACCGGTATGGCGAGTGTCGGTTCTGGTTTGACGATATTGCCGATAAGAGTTAGCGACAGCACGGGGTTTGTATATTCAACAGATTTTATACAAGCCTTGTACTTTGCTGTAGACAGCGGAGCCAACATTATTAACATGAGCTTTGGCGGGTACGTTTACTCTGCTGCTGAAGAAGCCGCTGCAGAATATGCTGCAAGTAAAGGCTGTATTTTGGTTTCTGCTGCCGGTAATGAAGGCACCGATGTTAAATATGCTGGTATGAAATCGTATCCTGCATCATACGCAAATGTAATTAGCGTAGGCTCTATCGATGTTAATGGTGAGATTTGCCCTTTTTCACAGTATAACGATTCTGTTGACTTAGTTGCTCCGGGTACAGAATTAACAGTTGCAAATGTAGAAGGTGGTTATGAAAAGGAGCAAGGCTCTTCTTTTTCAACTGCATATGTTAGTGCAGTATTAGGCCTTGCAATGTCAGCTATTGACGACGATGTAAGCTTTACAGCAGACCAGTTTTTGACTTTGGTAGCTTCTTTCAATACCAATGATAGGTCTGATACTTACGGTTACGGACCTATTAATGTGGCAGAAGTATTAAGTAATATCAATAGACCTTTATATTCAGGAGTTTACGACGGAGGCGTGTATCACCGAAATATTGCTATACAGTTTAACAGGGGGACTGCCCTTTTGGATGGTGTGCCGTTTGTCAGTGGCGATATAGTGCTTTTTAGTGGCAAACACCGGCTTACTATAACTGATGGCGATTTTACTACGGAAATCGGTTTTATAACTGATAATATTCCGTTAACGTATGAGTATTCTGTTGATTCAAATAAAGCCAGCATAAGCTTTATACGTGGATCAGCTACACTTGACGGAGTGCCATACGCTTCGTCTACTCCCATCACTTCCAACGGCAAGCACTGCTTTGTAATAACAGGGCCGTACGGCAACAGCGAAACTTATGAGTTTGAGTGCGACTTTGTTGCACCGACGATTTTTGGCGTAGAAAATGGCGGGTATTACGTGTCTCCCGTTTGTATTACTGCCACGGATTCAGATTCACTCTCTCTCAACGGCAATCCCATTTTCCCCAACACCGTAGTGGCTACAAACGGCTCTTATACCCTTTCCGCAACAAAAAACGGCGTTAGCAACACTGTTCATTTTACTGTAGCAATACCCAATACTGCTGTGTATGATGCTTCTGTAGCATCAGCAAAAATTGCTATAGACGAGGAATACGGAAAGGTATTTTTATATAATGATATACTTTCCGGTATGAGAATACTGCAAAACAGCAACTTGAGCAAAACGGTTGGATTCATAAAAACGCCTTATGGAATTACTGAACATTATATATACGATAAGTATTTTGTAATGATACACCAAAACAGTATATCTGTTGTTATGAGGCAAGATTTAGCTAACGGATATACAGATTCACTTTTAAACTACAGTTTTGTAGGAACCCCAAAAGCTTCAATCCCTGTTCATAATCAAATTGTGTATATTTCTGTCGACGAAAGTGGCTCTTATTCCGCAAGAAGTATAAACATTGAAAACGGAAAGGAGCAGAAGCTTGCCGATTTTACAGATTCTTTTGAATTTTTAACGTATTCCGCAAACGAATACATGTTATGCACCGCTAATGGTATTGTATGTGTATATGATTCAGAATGGACAAAAAAATACAAGTACAGCACCGGTATCGATACATCTTATTTGGTTGCAAGCGGAAATGTAACATGTATCGGGAATTCTGTTTTTGATATATACGAAAAGAAGTTATTATTTACAATAAATGCAGATGAAACACCTATGCATATTGACAACGGTGTTTTAATAACCGATCATGCTTTGTACAATATAAATGATGGTGTTTGCATAGGTAAATACGAGATCCCAATAACGGATATTTATTTTTCGGGGGACAATACGGTATATAAATATCTTTCGACGTTGAAGATTGAGGCTATAGCTAATAACGAGAGACTAACGGCAGAGAATGCGCTTATCAAACTTAATGCTGCCGATTGCTCTGTTTCCTACTCGTCCTCTATTGAACAATTGTCAGTGTTGCAACAAAACGTTCTTTTACCATCAACAAGCAACATTAATAATGCTGTTATAGCTTTTGAAAACAGTGTAATATGCGGAGTATCTCTTGATGAAAAAAGTTTGCACTTCTATAATACCGAAACTTTACAATTAATCAGGACACAACGTCTGCGTTTTTCGCCGTCTTCTATTTACTCCGACGGAAAAAAACTGTATGTTTCCTTTAAAGATGGTGCCTATGTGTATACTATGAACAGCTTGGGGGACACAGGTATATACCATAACTGCGCACGCCCTTATACAAAGATTATAGTCAGCAACAATGTTCTTTTCGGCTTAACAGAAGGTGGAGACTTATATTCCTTTTCCTTCGAAAATCCCAATACAGGCGCAATTGCGGTAATTAAATCGCAAACTGTTGTTGGGTTTGATGTTAATAACGACTGTATTTATGCATACCTAAAACCCGGTGCGATTTCATTGCTTTACCAAATTTCAAAGGAC
>JAZUQW010000079.1:0-2422 GCA_045605905.1 Eubacteriales bacterium | reverse complement strand
CGGCTTTCTGATACGATTTTATTTCCGTCAAGGGTATAATTAGTTCTACCTACAACACTGCCGCCGGTATCGTAAACTGTCTTTTTGGTGCGAATACCATCGGCATTGTAGCTGTAGTTGGTTATTGTGCCATCATTATGCACAAAGTTTGAAAGCTGCCTACCGATCCACTCTATTGCTGAGGCGTTGCGCCATTTCAAGGGGTTGCCTATGGTGTCATAAGTTATGGCTGCACCGTTGTAATTGGTAAGAAGGTCACCCCAATTTGCGTTGCCGTAGGTGTAATTGTAATCGGTAACGCTTGAACCTATGGTGTGGCGTGACTTGGTTATATTACCCGATGCATCGTACAGATACTGATATCTTTTGGTGGTGCCTGAGGACGAATCAGGATATACGTATTCGCTTATTAGCTGACCCAAGGAGTCATAGGAATACGCTCTGCGCAACGCTCCGTCTTCATATATATGGGTAATGTTGCCCAGTGCATCGTATAGGTAGATATAAGCGGTATTGCCTACATAATGACTTGAAACCAGCCCCGAGGTGCTGTTAGAATCCGACACGTAGGTATAGCTTTCCTGCAGTGAGCCGATATCGTTAAGCATTGTGCTTACAGAGGTTACACGCTGCAAACCATCATAGGTATAGGTACGGGTAAGGGAGTTGGTGCTGTCAGAGGCGGTATAACGGTTTATTAAGCTTGAGTTAGATAAATAACCAACCGTATAGTACAAATGTTGGCTTGGCAGAGTATAGGTTGAGAAAAGGGATCTGCCGTAGGAATCAAAGAAGTTGTGAGTACCGAGCACGGCGGTGTTAGTGCTTGTTTGACGTTCGGTTGCTGTGACAAGCCTGCCGAGGGAGTCATACTCATACTCGGTAGTTATGCCGCTTTTGGCGTCAACTATCTTTGAAACTGCACCGTCACCGTTATACGAAACGGTGTAGGCTGTAACATTATTATACTTTACCTCAACAAGTCTGTCAAGTTTATCGTAAATATTGCTTACTGTAAAGTTGTTGCCGTAGGTTGTAGTTAAAAGCTTACCGTTACGGGTGTTGTAGGTATAGCTTGCAAGGGTATTGGTGCCTGCTTTTACGGTGCTTAGGTTGCCGAAGCTGTCGTAGCTTAAATCATAGGTGGTGCTGTCGGTTTCAATGCTTGTGAGTTGGTTTTTGCTGTTGTAGGTATATTCAACCTTTTCCTCGCCGGTATCCGCTACACCGTCTTTATCTTTATCGTTAAACACGGTTTCCAAAAGTTCGTTATCCGTATAAAGATATGCGGTGCGACCGCCGTTAGCGTCCTGCACATAGTTAAGCAGCTCGGTTGCGCTGTTTCGGTTATAGCTCGTGGTATGCCCCAGAGAGTCTGTTACGGACTGCACTCTGCCATAGCTGTCGTAGCTGCTTTCACCTATTATTTTATCCAGTGATGAAGCAGAGTTCATATCCTGGATGGTTTGGTTTGTCAGGTTGCCGTAGGTGTCATACTCATAGTCTGTTTTTAAAAACTTATCGCCGTTATAAAGTTTAAGCACAGAGGTTAACAAGTGAGGTGTTTCGGAGCTGTAGGTATAGTTATACAGTTCACCCACAATATTAGTGTATGACGTTATATCAACGCCGTCTTCGCTGTAGCTTGTATTGATTTTGTTACCTTCGGCGTTAGTAGCGGAGATGAGGTTGCCGTCGTCGTCATAGAGGTAGGTTTGTGCGGGCTCCATGGCGAGGCAAATATTATCAAAATATGCGATGTTGGCGTTGTTGGAGTAATAAACGTAGACGGTTATATTATTGATGGAAAGGCTTGTGTCCGTCTTTTTGCTTACTACGGCGCCGGATGCAAACTGAAGCTCGGCATTATCGGTGCTGAAGGGGACGTTGGTAAGCTCGGAGCTTCCGTCACTGTAATTAAGCTCTGCCACCAGTTCAAAGTTATTTTTGCCGTCACGGCGGGCAACAGAGTCTGCCTCCGCCCAGCCGGACAGGACAAAGGTGGCGGTTATGGGCAGGTTGGTGTTGACGGTTTGATAGATACTTACCTGTGTTTCGGGTACACCTTCAAGCTTTGCTTTGCCACCGCTGTAGATATTGGTTGTGGGGTCCCAGCCTGTTAGGTCACCTATAAAGCCGCCGTTATTTAAGAGGTTATATTTTGATGCGCCGTCAGCTTTTTCAAGCTGGACGCAGTCTACGTATACGGTGCCGATGGATTTTTGCAATATCAGGCGCACCTGATGGGTACCGGCGGCAAGATAGGCGGTAACGCTTATGCGTTGCCAGCCGTTTTGGGCGTATATCGGGGTGTCATCTTTGATTTTGCGGGATGAATTGCCGCCAAGCTCCAAGTAGAAGCCGGTGGTAGCGTCAAGGCTTTGCACAAGCACATAGGCGGAAAGGGTGTATGTTCCGCCTT